>JAGBHV010000022.1 GCA_017935325.1 Clostridia bacterium | reverse complement strand
GATTACGCTGTTGAAAGTGAAAAAACAGAAATGCAATATTTTGTAAGCGGAATAAATTGCAACCCTGAGTTTGCCCGTGACCAAATGACTGAAACAAAAAAGCTGTTTCATAAGAAGGACGGGATAATTGCATTTCACGGTTATCAAAGTTTTAAGCCGGGTGAGGTTACACCTGAGCTTGCACACGAAATCGGAAAAGAGCTTGCACAGAAATTATGGGGAGACAGACATGAGGTTATTGTTGCAACTCATCTTGACCGAGGACACATTCATAATCATTTTGTTGTAAACAGTGTTTCAATGGTTGACGGTAAAAAGTTCAATGCCTGCAAACAAAGCTATGCACTTATGCGAAAAGTTTCTGATGAGCTTTGCATTAAATACGGTTTATCAATTGTTGAAAAGCCGCACAAGGCTCCGAGAAGGATGACCTATCTTGCAGAGAAAAACGGAGAAAATCATCAATATGATTTATTGAAATTTCATATTGATGATTGTTTATCACGCAGTTCAAACATCAGAGTTTTTCTTTGGCAGATGGAGAAGAAGGGATATACTTTTGATTTCAACCGTCCCGAACCGACAGTTTATCACAAAAGATTTAACCGTCCCGTATGGCTTTGCGATCTTGGTGACGGCTATACAATCAATGATATTGAAGAAGTAATACTGACTAAAAGACATTACACGAGAAGAGTCACTCACGACACAATCACTTTCAAAACCTTATTCTTTGACGGTAATCCCTACAATTACAAAAGCGGTATCAGCAGCTCTTACACTTGCTTGTGTAAAGGGCTGCTTATGTTTAAGGAGTATCCACACTGTAACGAGGTTGAAAATTATCTTGAACAGGAGCTTTTGAAATTCGACCAGCTTTGTGAAGAACAGAACTTATTACTTGATAACAATGTTGAAAGTTATGAGGACCTAGAGGCACTGATTACAAACAACGAAAAAGAATTAAAAGAAATGGACGAAGCAAGAAATGTATTCAGAAACAAACTGAAGTGTGCCGTGCGTTCAGGTGATGAAAGCTTACAGAACGAAATCCGTGAGGATATTGCAACTCTTACCGCCGCTATGAGAGTTGCAAGAAAGAACATCAAAATTTTAAACAGAGTTAAATACAGGGCTGAGGATGTAGTAAACAGAATGGATAGTATTAACGAGCATTCGAGAATGTATGAGCGTTATGCACGTGATGACTACAAAACTAAAACAAATACAAACAAAATTCAGGAAAGAAATTATGAAAGATAATCAGGAGGAATATTTTTTTATGATTAATATTAAAGAAGTACAGATTAAAGATTTAATTCCCTTTGAGGACAGCCCCTTTGAATTCAGAGAGGACGAAGGCTTCACGCAGTTATTTGACAGCATATCAGAAAGCGGTGTATTTTCACCGATTGTTGTGTGTGAAAGAGACGGCAAGTTTGAAATTGTAAGCGGATATCGCAGAGTTGAAGCGTGCAAGAGACTTCATATTGATGTTATCCCTGCAATCATCAAAGAGCTTACAAGAGAAGAAGCTATTGTTATGCACGTTGATTCCAATCTTCAGCGTGACAAGGTTTTACCGAGCGAAAAGGCTTACGGTTACAAGATGAAGCTTGAAGCAATGAAAAGACAAGGCTTCCGTTCTGATTTAACCTCCGACCAAGCTGGTCGGAAGTGTGAATCAGCAGAAATTATTGCAAGTGAATCAGATGACAGTAAAACACAGGTCAGGCGATATATTCGTCTGACTTTTCTTATTCCCGAAATCTTAAAGCTTGTAGATGATGAAAGAATTGCATTTACACCTGCTGTTGCTTTGTCTTATTTATCACCCGAGGAACAATATATGGTTTACAAGTTTTATGATGAAATGGAGGTTACACCTTCATATTCTCAGGCGGTTGAGCTTAAAAATCTTTCCTCAGCGGGTAATCTGAACGAAAGTGTTATCACGGAAATTATGTCTCGTGACAAACCTAATCAGCAGGAATTCTTCAAAGTCCCGATGGAGCGTTTGAAAAGCGTTGCACCGAAAATCAGAGATAAGGATTTTGAAAACTTCGTTATTAAGGCTTGCGAGTATTATTACAAGGTTTTACAGCGAAACCGTGACAGAGGTGCAAGGTAAGGAGGTGATGTTTATTGAAGATTAATACAATTAAGAGAAACTATATTTCAAGTCTTGAGGGTTTACCGTATATGCTCACCCTTGAAATGGTGGCAGGTCTTACAGGCTTTAATTATGAAACGATTAAAAAGTATTGTCAGAAAGGTGTAATCAAGGCTCGTAAAATCGGCAGAGAGTGGCGAATCAGTCAGGACGATTTTCTTAATATGGGACTTGGCACATTTGATGATAACGATATAAAGCTGTAATATTGACACGAGGGGTGCGAAAGCATCCCTCAAAACTTTTTTAGGAGGAATTTTTATGAATAAATTTTATATGGAAAAAGGTAGCTTCTGCACTAAGCTCTATATAGGTACAGATGCTAACGGAAAACCTAAATATAAAAAGCTCAAGGCTCCAACAGAAAAGGAGCTTGAAAAGAGAATCAGAGAATACAAAAATGCGATGGATAGCGGTCTGAATATTCTTAAGAACAACGATACACTTCTCAATTGGATTAACCACTATCTTGAATATATTGAAAACGAGGTTTTGTGCGATAATATCAAGGAGTCTGAGTATAAAACCCTGAAAGCAAGGCTTCAATATTTTGTTGATTATAGTGGCGGACTTCTTGCAAAAACAAAGCTCAACGATATTCTGCCTTCGCACATTCAGCCCGCCGTTAATGCTTTATACAAGAAAAACCCCTCAACCGGCAAAAACACGGCAAAGAAAACGCTTCAAAGATATATAAGGGCACTTGCCAATGTGTTTGAGTTTGCAAGAAAGGAGCGAGCTTATAACTTTTGTAACCCTTGTGATGATGTGAAGATACCGAAAAATGCAGAAGAAAATAGCCGTACTGCCATAAATAAGCACACAATACAGTTGATACTCACAACAGAACACAGAGCAAAGCTTCCTGCCTGCATTATGCTTCTTGCGGGACTCAGGCGTGGAGAAGTAACAGCTCTTACTTGGTTTGATATTGACTTCAAGAACAGAATTATAAATGTAAATAAATCTTATGATTTCAAGCAATGTGAACTAAAGGAAACAAAAACAAAAGCCGGAATGAGAAAAATTCCGATGAATGATTTTCTGTACAACTTACTTCTTGAAGCTAAAAAGCATTCTAAAGGCTCATATATCGTTCAGAAGGTTTACGGCGGAAGAATGACGGAAACAGCGTGGAAACGCCTTTTTGAAAGCTATATGGAAGCATTAAGGATAGCTGACGGCAGAGATGAAGATTCGCTTTGCTTTGCTGATGAGCGTTTTGAAGAATTCACTGCGCATCAGCTCCGACACACCTACTGTTCTATGCTTCAATGGTCGGGTGTTGATATAAAGACGGCACAGGAGCTTATGGGACACAGTGAGTACGGTGTAACAGCGAACATTTACACTCATGTTGATGATGCTACTAAAAATAATGCAGCTATACTGCAAGATAAATTTATCAAGGAAACTTTGATTTCATAAAAGATTAAGAGCAGAAAGATTCAACTATCTTTCTGCTCTGATTTTGTACTATATGATGATTGATGAGTGAACGATGAATGATTGATGAAAACCTCAAAATTACGGCACGCGGTCGAAATGTGCCCCCTGAAAAGGTGTATTTTTATTCATAAAATGTGTAAAAAGCCTTATGAGACAAGGGCTTGTGGTACTTTGTGGGGGGCACATTGGGGGGCACATAGTACTCGAAAATGTGCGATATTTTGCGGTAAAGTGCTATTTTAGAAAAAATAATTTTTGACAAAAAAAGCCCGCAAACCCTTATATATCAAGGATTTCCGGACTTTTTGTTGGCAGGGGCAGAAGGACTTGAACCCTCGGCACGCGGTTTTGGAG
>JAGBHV010000021.1 GCA_017935325.1 Clostridia bacterium | reverse complement strand
GTATGTTTTCGTTCACATCCGTAGGGTCGACCCTTGCGGTCGACCGCCATTTTCATGAAATTTGCGGATGCCCGCGAGGGGCATCCCTACGATGTTGCCGTTGATATCATTATTAATCAGCGTCGCAGACCCAAAATTCTGCACTTTGCATTTTGCATTCTGCATTTTAAGGCTCGTCGAGGACGCCGACCCCTACACACGAAAAAATATAACACAGCGTTAAATTATAATTTTCAGTCCCCTGCGATATTAATTAACCAAAAAGGCACTGTCTCATATAATGGTAGTGAAGTTTTATAAATTTCAAATCTTTACACAAGGAGGAGAACCAATGGCGGAAAACAGAATGTGTAGCTTTTGCAATCCCGGGCAGAAGTTCAAGGAAGCCGTGTGCATTGACACAAGCAGAGTTTACGACTCCTGCTGCGACAGAGACTGCCTTGCAGATTTAAGAGTACATTTTACAGATGCTGCACAGAATATTATTGATTGTGCAAAATCTGTCCGCACAAGAAAAGCTGAAATTATCAACACCTGCATTGATGTTGAGGAAGTTCCTTTTAACAAAGGCTGTTTTTCAGTTGATATCACATTTTTCTTCAAGTTATACCTTGACGTATTCACAACGCCCGGTTGTGACACACAGAGAGTCTGCGGACTTGCTACATTCAGCAAAAAATGCGTTCTTTTCGGCGGAGAAGGAACAGTTAAAACTTTCTCATCCGAATTCTGCAGAGACGATAACGATGAACAGCTGCCCTGCGTTAAAACTGCGCCCCGCGCAAAAGTGCAGACAGTTGACCCGATAGTTCTTGATACATCACTTTGCAAAGCAGAAGAATGCTGCGAAAATCATTCATGCAAAATCCCGTGTTGCGTAGCACGATGCTTTGACGGAAATTTCTGCTCAGATAACGAAACTGCAGTTAAAGTAACGCTCGGTCTTTTCACAATTGTTCAGCTTGAAAGAGATGTTCAGATGCTTATTCCTGCATACGATTTCTGCATACCGAAAAAAGAATGCTGTTTTGATGCTGAAGACCCCTGTGATTCTTTCAGAAAAATCAAATTCCCGACTAACGAATTCTTTCCACCGTCACAGCACAATTGCTGAAAGCAGAAAGGCTGTATCGCAAAAACGATACAGCCTCAGACTATCGATAAACCCGCACAAGCATATATGCGGATATTTCAGAAATTAAAAGTCAGGATTATAACAGTAATTGAAAAGTGGATGATACATCGAATATCACCCACTTTTTGCATATATTTGTCATTTTTTCACCCTCTCGAAGTACCTTTGTACATCTTCGGGGTTCAAAAATGTCATTCTGCAGATTTCTCGGCAGTCTATTTTTTAAAACTCATTTCTTGTGAGCAAATTACCTTCAGGTGAATACGTTTCCATTCCTGTGCGGTTATAATTCTCATCGTATTTATACTTAAATACAGCATCGCACTTCATTTCCGAATTATAACGGTTATGTTTGATTTCAATATACTTTTCACCTTTATCCGTTTTTACTTTTTTATACTCATAATCTTTGTACATATATTCAAGCTTGTTTTCGGAATTATACAATGCTTCTTCAATAATATTCGAATTTTCATCGTATTTATATGCTTTCATATTGATAAGATTATCTTCGCCGTCATATGTGCTTTCTTTTTCAATCTGTTTATTTTTGTTGTAAGTAATAACAGAAATCGATGTGATGTCACCCTGAGCGTTGCGGTAAACATATTTCATCGTTCTGCTCTTTTTATTGTAGGAAGATTCAACCTCAGGCAATGTCACAGCAGCTGTTGTCTCGGAAGCAGTCGTGGTTTCAAGTGCGTTTCTGTCAACTTTTTCGCAGCCTGAAAAAACTGCACTAAGACATAAAACTGCTGAAAATACGGCTAAAATTTTCTTCATAAAAACACCTCTTATTTCTTTCTCGCATCAAGCAAATCAACGTATTTTTTCTTGAATTCCTCAAATGTGTCATTATCAAGCGCTTCACGGATTTTTTCCATTAAAGTGTTGTAGAAATACAGATTATGCGTTACTGCAAGACGCAATCCCAACACTTCTTTGCTCTTGAACAGATGACGGATATAAGCCTTTGAATGACGCTGACAGGTCGGACACTGACATCCCGGTTCAATCGGTTCAGAGTCGTTTTCAAACTTAGCGTTGTTAAGATTAATAATTCCGTCCCATGTGAAAAGATGACCGTGACGGGCATTTCTTGACGGCATTACACAGTCAAACAAATCAACTCCGCGGCTTACCGCTTCAATGATGTTACCGGGTGTACCTACGCCCATAAGATATCTCGGTTTTTCTTTCGGCATATAGGGTTCAACCGAAGAAATTATTCTGTACATATCTTCTTTCGGCTCGCCTACCGCAAGCCCGCCGATAGCATAACCGTCAAGGTCGAGCTCGGCAATTTTCTGCATATGCTCAATTCTTAAATCATCATAAGTGCAACCCTGATTTATACCGAAAAGCATCTGCTTTTTATTGAGAGTATCGTGCAAGGAATTGAGCCTTTCCATTTCTTCCTTACATCTGTAAAGCCATCGGGTTGTTCTCTCACAGCTTTCTTTTGAATATTTATATGGTGCAGGATTTTCAACACATTCGTCAAAAGCCATTGCAATAGTTGAAGCTAAATTTGACTGAATACGCATACTTTCTTCAGGCCCCATAAATATTTTTTTACCGTCAATATGAGAAGAAAAAGTAACACCTTCTTCTTTGATATTACGGAGCTTTGCAAGGGAAAAAACCTGAAATCCGCCACTGTCGGTGAGAATCAGTTTATTCCATCCCATAAATTTATGAAGACCGCCAAGCTCACGTATCAACTCGTCACCCGGTCTTACGTGAAGATGGTAAGTATTGCAAAGCTCAACCTGACATTTAATATCTTCAAGGTCAAATGACGACAACCCGCCTTTGATGGCCGCTGATGTTCCCACATTCATAAAAGCAGGAGTCTGAACAGTTCCGTGAACAGTTGTAAACTCTCCCCGCCTTGCATTACCGCATTTTTTTATAAGTTTATACATAGTTTAACTCCTTGATTTCTCAGAGAATGCAGCAAGCATCTCCTAATGAAAAGAATCGATATTTTTCTTTAACAGCAATTTCATAAGCATGCATTGTTTTTTCATAACCGTATAAAGCGCTTACCAACATAATAAGCGTACTTTCAGGCAAATGGAAATTTGTAATAAGCCCGTCAATGCACTTAAACTCGTAACCGGGGTAAATGAAGATATCTGTCCAGCCTTCATCCTCTTTTATTTCCCCACGGAAGGTTGCAACAGATTCAAGCGTTCTGCAGCATGTTGTGCCGACTGCAATTACCCTTTTTCCGTTTTTGTGAGTTTCGTTTATGATATCTGCTGTTTCCTTCGGCAGCCAATAATGCTCACTGTGCATTTTATGTTCCAGAATATCATCAGCCTTAACAGGTCTGAATGTTCCGAGACCTACATGCAATGTAACAAAACACACTTTTACGCCCTTTGCCTTTATTTTTTCAAGCAGTTCAGGTGTAAAATGAAGTCCTGCAGTAGGCGCGGCAGCTGAACCTAAATTTTCAGCATAAACAGTCTGATATCTGTCTTTATCCTCAAGTTTTTCAGTAATATAATGAGGCAGAGGCATTTCACCGACTCTGTCAAGAATATCGTAAAAATTCCCGTCATAATAAAACTTTACAACACGGTTTCCGCCATCAAGGATTTCAAGAACCTCGCATTTCAGAAGACCTTCACCGAATGTGAATTTAGTTCCGGGTTTTGCACGCTTTCCGGGACCTGCAATTACCTCCCACACATCAAGCTCTTTCTGACTGAGAAGCAGAAATTCAACAACGGCTCCGGTTTCCTCTTTAACCCCATAAAGACGGGCAGGCAGAACCTTGGTGTTATTAAGCACAAGGCAGTCACCTTCGTTCAGGAAATCAACAATTTCATAAAAATGACAATGATTGATTTCATCCGAATTTTTATCAAGCTTCATCAGTCTTGACATTTCTCTGTGCTCTATGGGTGTCTGTGCAATGAGTTCAGGCGGTAAATTGTAGAAAAAGTCGCTTTTTTTCATAATAAATCCTCAATAAATCCTATATATTTGTACATAAAAATATTTGACAACGAAATCATATAATGGTATTATATATACCGTATACGGTATTTAATATATTAACACTAATTGTGTGATTTTTCAATGCCAAATTGCAAAATCGGAGGTAAAGTTATGAAAAAATTTAATGTAGGTATCATCGGCGCTACAGGTATGGTAGGTCAGCGCTTTGCTACACTTCTTGAAAATCATCCCTGGTTTGATGTAAAGGTTCTTGCTGCAAGTCCCAGAACTGCAGGCAAAACTTACAAAGAAGCTGTAGAAAAACGTTGGTGCATGGAAAAGCCGATTCCCGAAAAAATGGCTGATTTGGTTATTATGAATGCTACAGAAGACGTTGAAAAAATCGCTTCACAGGTTGATTTCGTTTTCTGCGCAGTTGATATGAATAAAGATGAAATTAAAGCTCTTGAAGAAAAATATGCTAAAGCTGAATGTCCCGTTGTTTCAAACAACAGCGCTCACAGAGGCACACCTGACGTTCCCATGCTTCTTCCCGAGCTCAATGCAGAGCACGCAAAAATTATTGAAGCACAGAGAAAACGTCTCGGCACAAAACGCGGTTTCATTTCTGTAAAACCCAACTGTTCACTTCAGGGTTATGTGCCCGCACTTTTCCCTCTTTCAAAATTCGGCATTAAAGACGTTCTCGTTTGCACATATCAGGCAATTTCAGGTGCCGGTAAAACATTTGAAACATGGCCTGAAATGGTTGATAACGTAATCCCCTTCATCGGCGGTGAAGAACAGAAGAGTGAACAGGAGCCGCTTAAAATCTGGGGTAAAATTGAAGGCGACCACATTGAAAACGCAACTTCACCCAACTTTACAGCACAGTGCATCCGTGTTCCCGTTTCTGACGGACATATGGGCGCAGTTTTCGCAAGATTTGAAAATAAACCCTCAATTGAAGAAATCAAAGAAATCTGGAGAAATTATCAGGGCAGAGCACAGGAGCTTGAACTCCCCTCTGCACCCAAACAGTTCCTCAATTATTTTGAAGAAGATAACATGCCCCAGACAAAGCTTTGCCGTGACCTTGAAAACGGTATGGCAATCTCAATCGGCAGACTTCGCGAAGATACTCAGTATGACTACAAATTCGTATGCCTCTCTCACAACACATTAAGAGGTGCCGCAGGCGGTGCTGTTCTTATGGCTGAACTTCTTTGTGCAGAAGGATACATGGATTGATTTGAACTTTAGGAGGAATATCCAATGAAAGAAACTATTTTTACCGGCGCCGGTGTTGCAATTGTTACTCCTTTTGATAAAAACATGGATGTCAACTACAGACGCTTAGGTGAACTTATTGACCAGCAGATTGAAGAAGGTACAGACGCAATTGTTATCGCAGGTACTACAGGCGAAGCTTCTGTTCTTTCAACTTTTGAGCACATCGATGTTGTAAAATATGCTGTTGATGTTGCTAACAAGCGTGTTCCCGTTATTGCAGGTGCAGGCAGTAACTCAACAAAATACGCAGTAAGACTCGCAAATGAATGCGAAAACGCAGGCGTTGACGGTCTTCTTATGGTAACACCTTATTACAACAAAACATCACAGAAAGGTCTCATTGACCATTACAATTATATCGCTGAAAGAGTTAACACACCTATTATTCTTTACAACGTTCCTTCAAGAACAGGTGTTAACATTCTCCCCGAAACTTATGCAATTCTTGCTGAAAACGAAAAAATCGTTGCTACTAAAGAAGCAAACGCTAACATTTCAGCTCTTGCTAAAACAATGTCACTTTGCGGCGACAAGCTTGATATCTACTGCGGTAATGATGATGAAGTTGCAGCTTTCATAGCTATGGGCGGTAAAGGTTCTATTTCAGTTCTTTCAAACATCTGTCCTAAAGTTGCTCACGATATCGCACAGCTTGGTGTTGACGGTAATATTAAAGAATCTGTCAAGCTTCAGCTTGAATACACAGAACTCTGCAACGCATTGTTCTCTGATGTTAATCCCATCCCCATTAAGGAAGCTATGAACATAATGGGCATGAACGTGGGCGAATGCAGACTTCCCCTCGTAGGCATGTCAGAAGAAGGCAGAGCAAAACTCACTAAAGTTCTTGAAAAATACAACCTTATCTGAATATAAAGTAAAAGGATTTTTAAAATGGTCAATATTTTATTAAGCGGCTGCAACGGAAAAATGGGTAAAACAATCACTGAATGTTGTAAAAATTTTGAAGATTTGCAGATTGTTTGCGGAACAGATGTAAACACAACAATCACCGATTTCCCTGTTTATTCCTCCCCTGCCGATGCAAAAGAAAAAGTTGATGTTATAATTGACTTTTCACATCCCAGCGCACTTGCAGGCATTCTTGATTATGCAGTTAAAACAAATACTCCCGCAGTTATATGCACAACAGGACTTGATGAAAATCAGAAGCAGGCAATTGCCGATGCATCAGAAAAAGTTGCAATCTTTTTCAGTGCAAATATGTCACTGGGCGTAAATCTCATAGCAGAGCTTGCAAGGAAAGCAACAAGCGTGCTCGGAAATCAGTTTGATATTGAAATCGTTGAAATGCATCATAATCAGAAAATCGACGCTCCGTCAGGCACAGCTCTTATGCTCGCAGATGAAATCAGCGAAGAATTCGAGAATGCTCCCAAATATGAATTTGACAGACATTCAAAACGTGCAAAGAGAACGAAGAACGAAATCGGTCTTCACGCAGTACGCGGCGGTACAATCGTCGGCGAACATGAAATAATCTTTGCAGGACAGGACGAAGTCATCAAAATCAGCCACAGTGCAATGTCAAAGCAGATTTTTGCAAACGGCTCATTGAATGCCGCAAAATTCATGGCTGGCAAAAGTGCAGGAATGTACTCGATGAAAGACATCGTAGCAGCAATGTGAATATTTTTATAAACCGAAAGCGTAAAAACTTTCGGTTTTTTATTTTTACAGGATTTTTTCTTAATCAGTAGTAAGAGAAGAAAAGAAATGCCGCTTTTCCGAGAAAAGGAAAAGCGGTTTTACAAAAAACAAATTTAATTTATATATATTTTGCTTATAAATCAGTTTACTCCGCGAAGGCTTACGTTCTGAACATACTGACTTACTCTATCTGCCATTTTTTGCATATTAGCTTTCGGCAACGCTGAAAGATTTTCGCCGATTAAATCGCCTGAATCAACAAAACCCTGAAGATAATAATTTTTCGCACCCTTAATCATTTCACCGATTTCATCCATTACACTTTCAGAATGAAACTGTGCAACAACAGTTGTTCTGAATTCATACTCAACCTGTGCTTCATTTATAAGAAAATCAACGCTTTCCTTGATTTTAGTCAAATCGATATCTTCTTTGCCCGAAGTAATTGCATAATACTCAGGGGCATTTTTTATGTCCATAGCAACATAATCAACAAGGCCTTCGTTTACTATATTTTTGAGTTTTTCGGGGAAAGTTCCGTTTGTATCGAGCTTTATCTCATAGCCTAAAGATTTTATTTTACGAAGAAAGTCTTCAATATCTTTCTGCAGAAGGGGTTCGCCTCCGGTTACAACAACACCGTCGAGAATTCCCTGTCTTTTTTTCAGATACGCAAAAAATTCTTCTTCAGTTATATCGCTTTCACCCTCACCCATTACAAGAGAGGCGTTATGACAGAAAGGACACCTGAAATTACAACCGAAGGTAAAAACAATACATGCAACTCTGCCGGGGAAATCAAGAACTGTCATTTTTTGCAAGCCGATTAATTTCATAATTTGTTTTCCTTTCATACGATTCATATATTTACTCCAAGATGCATATTAAGTATTAACAGAGTTTTGGAGGTTTTATGAATGAAAAATCCCGTTGAAGAACGAGCAGTAGAATTAGGTGTATACATTGTAGAGAACCGCTCCACCGTGAGAGCCACAGCGAAGCAGTTCGGAATAAGTAAATCAACTGTACATATGGATGTTGCAACAAGACTCAAGGAATTAAACCCGCAGCTTTATCATATGGTGCGCGAGGTGCTTGAAGTCAACAAAGCCCAAAGACACATCAGGGGCGGTATTGCAACAAAAGAAAAATATAAATCTCTTAATACTTAAAACAAGCGTCTGGCTCTTCCTGTTACTGATAAAAACCAAAGAGCACAAAGCACAATTGCAAGCATCAAAAAGCAACCGCCTGATATTGAAAACAAACGTATAAAATCAGAAAACATATCAACAAATAAATTATATTCACGTTCACTTTCAGTAAAAGAAATTCTTTGTATAATTTCAGTAAATCTGATAATAAGCGAAATACTTATCACCGTAAGCCCTGCAGAACCGCAACAAACTGCGTATCTGCGAAGCAAGCGGTGTTTTTGTTCCTTACCGTTGAGAGTAAGAATAACAAAAAACAGATAAATAAATAAAGCAAAAAATCCTAAAAAAACGTAATTAATAACCGACCTGTATCCTTGAACAAAGTACATAAAGTTCTGAAGGTTTTCAATTACAATTGCATCTTTATATTCCCGTGCCACCAATGCTGCTACTGTTTTAACCGATGCTTTCTGTGAATCTGTTATAAATACATCGTTGCTTTCAAAGCTTGAAATAAGTTCTTTTTCAAGGGTTTCCGTGTTTATTGTCTTTTCAGCTGCCACAGGGTCTTTGACTTTAACGGAATTGAAATACACAGTCATATCCGTGTCAATCTTACCCGGAGTGATAACCGCAGAAATTGCTTCATATTTCACACCGTATTTTGCAGCGATGGTTTTACATTTAAAAGTTATGTCTTCATTAAGCTGCGAAAAATAAGTTGTGCCTGAAACCTTTGCTAAAATATCACGGTCATTAAACATCGTAAACTCAGCTACAACAATTACGGACATAAAAATAAGCGTTAACGCCATAAAGAATGACGCTATTGACAATGCTGCTGTTTTACCGGTTGAGGTCTTTCTTTTCTCTTTCATCTGAATCCCCTCCCGTCAATAAACAACTTCAGGTCCTGAAACCTTATTTGCAATTACGCAATATGTTTCATTGAACTCTGTTTTATATTCTTCAAACGGATAGTCTGTGCAGATAATGAGCTGTTCCTTATCCGCTTCAAGATTATAGGGAGTCTCTTTTGAAGAATCAAATACGGCTGTGCTTTCCACCTCATACTGATACACACCATAATTAGTAATAATGCGCACAATATCACCGATTGCAATATTTTCAATACCATATAAATATGTGCTGTTATATCCGTAAATCATTATCGGCTTACCAAGTCCCGGCAACGAGGTTGTCGAAATCTGGCAGACGCCATCAAGCAAAGCAGCATCAGTCAGACCGAAATAAATTTTACTGTCAAGTCCGTCAGAGCTGAATTTTGCATAGCAGCAGTTCATATCAGGGTGCTCAATATCAGTAAAATGTACCGGCGAATCAGCATTATCACTGCCTGCAAAATCATCCGTTAAAACTGATGACGAAAAACTCGGAGCTTTTTCAGAAAAATAATTCTCCCATACGTGTCTTAAACTTTTTCTGAACGGTAAAAACACAAATGCTACAACACAAAGCAATACAAATGTCTGCAGAAGCATTGTACCTATAACATAAATAAGTTTCTTCTGCACAGTAGAAATAGCTCTCTTTCGTGCACTCTTTAAAGATTTTGCTGACATTTCATATTCTTTTGAATATTTGTCAGCAAGGTCAGCTGCACTTTCCATCTTGTGTTTTACCGCTTTATTATACTCCTCGCGGCGTTTTTTCTCTTTTTTACTTCTGCTCAAAAAAATCTTCCTCTTTCAGAAAATCATCTTTTTAAAAGTACATCCTTTTCATACTGTTTAACTTCAGCATACCAACTTTCATCAGCAGGCACACCTGACTGTCTGCAGTATTCTTCCCACACATCGCCAAAGGGATAAGTTTTCATTTCTTCTTCAAGCATAAGCTTTTCCGTAAAATCGCCTGCATCCTGAAGTGCTTTCATTTTGCTGTTAGGAAGAAGCATTGCGTAAAGAAGTGCTTTCTGCATGTTTCTTGTACCGATTACCCATGCAGCAACACGGTTAATGCTTGCATCGAAGAAATCAAGACCGATAAGTACCTTATCTTCTGCATTATTTCTGATAATTTCTTTTGCAATTTCTTTTATTTCGTCTTCAAAAATTACAACATGGTCGCTGTCCCATCTTATTGCACGTGTAACGTGAAGCGGGATTTTATCAAAGAATGTAAGCAGACTGGGAATTTTATCGCTTACAACTTCTGTGGGATGGAAATGTCCGTTATCAAGAAGATAATAAACATCTTTATTGGAAGCTGCATATGAAAGGCAAAATTCATTGCTACCTACTGTATATGCCTCAAGACCGATACCGAAAACCTTGCTTTCAATACAGTCAACAACACCATCTAACTTTTCTTCAAAAATTCTGTCAAGGCTGTTTTTAAGACGCATTCTCGGGCCTAAACGGTCTGCAGGAATCTCTTTATAGCCGTCAGGAATCCATACGTTATTAAGGCAGTGCGTACCGAGTTCTTTCGCAAAATAAGCCGCAATTCGGCGCGAAGCAATACCGTGTTTAATCCAGAATTCTCTTTTTTCTTCATCAGGGCTTGAAAGAGTGAGGCTGTCATCAGCCTTATCATGACTAAAGAAGGTAGGATTAAAATCAACGCCGATATCGTTTTTCTTTGCAAAATCAACCCATTTTTTGAAGTGCTCAGGTTTTAATTCGTCACGGTCAACCTTTTCTCCGTCAAAAATTGCATATGAAGCATGAAGGTTGATACGCTTTTTGCCGGGAATAAGACTGATTGCTTTTTCAAAATCGGCCATCAGTTCATCAGGAGTTCTGGCTTTACCGGGATAATTACCCGTAGTCTGAATTCCACCCGTAAGAGTACCGTCAGCATTTTCAAACCCCGTAACATCATCGCCCTGCCAGCAATGAATGCTTATGGGGATATTTTTTAATTTTTCTATTGCCTTCTCAACGTCAATACCCTGTTTTGAGTATTTTAATTTTGCTTCTTCAAAACGGCTCATAAACACACCTCTAAAGTTAAATTTCTCACAGAATATTATAATTATTTACAACTATATTGTCAATGATTTTAAGACTAATAATAATTAAAAATTATATATTAAATGCGAATAATCATTAGTAAACTCCGCTTTCACCTTGTCAATTCCGTCTTTTACGAACTTAATACAGTTAAGACCCGTATTTTCCTGACAGAAATTAAAATCATCACGCACGGAAAAACCAAGAGCTGCACTTATCAGATAATTATTGAAAGTTCCGTGTGCAACAAGCAACACTGTTTGGTCATCATCAAAGCGGTTTCTGATTCTTTGTATAACTTCTTTTGCTCTTTTGTAAGTTATCTCCTTATCTTCTTCATAAAGAGAAAGAGGATACTCTTCAGAATCATTATACATTTCAATATGGGGATATATTTCTTTTAGCTTATCTATCCCCTGTCCTTCATATCCCGCCTCCGTTCCTTTTTCAAACAGAAGAGGCAGAAGTTCAATTTTCATATTTTTAAGTTCTGCAGTTTTTGCAGCAGTTTCAACAGCTCTTACAAGAGGACTTGAAATGATACAATCAATTTTTTCTTTCTGTAATCTTTTACCGAGACGCGATGCCTGCCACTGCCCGGTAGCAGAAAGAACCGGGTCAATTCCATTGTTTTCTCCTGTATTGCCGAGAGATTCACCGTGTCGCGTTATGTAAAGAATCATGCACTCACCTGCTACATAAATCATATTCAGATAAACTCAGAAAACAACCTCAACAAAACGATGTTTAATATTTCACATTCAGAGACAAAAATCTTAATTTATGCATTCCAAAAAACGTTTCCGTTTTTTAGCATATCTGACAAGAAATTACTTGAAACATTCTGTTTGTTGAGTTTTCATATGTCATAATAAACTATATCATACTTTGACAATTTACGCAATGAACTGCATAAGTTTTTTATGTTTTTGAATGATTTTATTTTTTTTTGATTTTACACTTGATTTTATCTGATGAATGTTATATAATATCATAGTCCCAAGTGACATCTTGCAAAACTGAATATCGGGGTGTGGCGAAGTTTGGTATCGCGCTTGGTTCGGGATACCATACCGAGCGGAGACCGATTTTCTTCCCGAACTGCACAACCCCTTGTAAACAGCTACTTTATCGGTGGCACAGTATTTAGGAATTAGCGGAAAATACCGCTACGACCACATAAAATCCCACAGATACGATATTTTCGTGAAACT
>JAGBHV010000020.1 GCA_017935325.1 Clostridia bacterium | reverse complement strand
AGAAAGCATAAGAAAGCCCCTTGAGGGGTAGCTGAAAAAAGAATGCGGTCGGCAAACTTTTCAGCGCCCCTTAAGGGGTTAAGTCCGTATAATGCCCTTGAAGGGCCAATCAAGCCTCCGGCTCAGCCGGAGGTTTTGACTGCTTGAATTGAATTTTCAATAACAAAGGCACAAAGCTGATTTTATGTAATTATGCACCTGCGCCGAAGAGTGCCTGGAAGAATTCAACAACAACATCAATAATATCCTGAAGTATGCCGCCTGAAAGATCAAATCCGTCAAAAAGACCTGCAAGTGAATCCCAGTTAATACCGTCAATGCTTCCTTTGAAAGCACCGAGTACGTTTTCCCACGGAATGCTCTTGAAGAACTCTGTTACCATTGTAATAATTGCTTCAATATTCATGCTTGAATAACTCCTTTCAATTGTTTAATTACATTATAATTATATCTTTTTTCAGGATAATGTCAAGGTATGATAATAATTTATAATAATTTTTTACGCTTTTTGAGGATGAGTTCACACTTTTTTCGACGTAAATTTCATGAAAAAGTTAACAAATTATAAAATGATTTATTTTTCTTGTAAATGGCACTTTAATGTGATAAAATTGTTACATATCTTTTTTTAGGAGTGAAAATAAGATGGTAAACGCTAAGCTTAAGGGATACAGGGCGGATGAGATTACTTTTGTAAACAGAAGAACAAAAACAACGCCTATGGAAATACAGACTAAATATTCTTACAATGTCAAGTATGCAAATAACGGCACTTGCAGAGGCGAAATGACTGTTGAAATTCAGGATAAAAACGAACCGGAAACATTCAATCTGAAAATAGTTCTTTCAGGTGTTTTTGAGTTTACCGAAGCTCCCCGTGAAGTGCTTCATAGGGAAACATTCAATTCGCTTTTCCCGTATATCAGAAGCCTGATTACAACTGTTACGGCAAATTCGGGAATTATGCCGATAATTGTACCGCTGATGGATATTGAAAATCAGAGTATATATAAGATTGAGAAAAATGAAAACTGGAAGGAAAACCAAAATGGCTGATTGGAAAATAAACCCCATAAAAGAAGATTGCGAGGAAGTAAGCGAAGTTCCGCAGTGGTTTCCGCTTGACGTTGCCGCAACAATTTATCCTAATGCCCGCCGTTACGGCTGGTGTACGGTATACCGTTTCGCTTTTATCATGAAAGAGGAAGTTGACCCTGTTGTTTTAAAGCAGGCTCTTAAAGATATAGCACCGAGATTTCCCGGCTTTTTCGTGAATGTAAAATCAGGTCTTTTCTGGTATTATTTTGAAAGAACGGAAGACCTTGATATAGTTGAACCTGAAGATTATTATCCGTGCAGATATATTCAGATTTGCGAAAGCACAAAGCCTGCAATGAGAATTCTGTATTATAAAAACAGAATATCAATTGAAACTTTCCACGCTATTGCAGACGGCGGTGCGGCACTTGTGTTCAATAAAACACTTGTTGCACGTTATCTTGAGCTCAAGGGCGTAAAAATTACAAGAACGGAAGATATTGCAAACATCGATGAAAAACCGAAAAAGTATGAGTTTGAAGACAGCTTCCGTAAAAACTACAAAAAGATGAAAGGTCTTACCCGTAAGGAAGAAACAGCTTATTGTTATAAAGCACCTGCCGTTAAAAACTACTATAAAGTTATTCACGGCCTTATTCCCGTTGAAGATTTAAAAGCGGCTGCAAAAGCTCATTCAATGACTATTACGGAATTCCTTATGGTAGCATATCTTTATGCTTTCTATAAGACTGCACCGGGCAAGGTGTATAAGCCTATTAAAATTTCAATTCCTGCCAGCCTGAGACCGCGTTTTGATTCAAAAACATTGAGGAATTTCTCTTTGTATGCAAATATAGGCTTCAATCCCAAAGGCAGAACTGATATTACTTTTGATGAAATTTTTGAAATGGTAAAGGGCAAAATGGAGCAGGGCCTTGCAACAGAGGAGCTGCACAAAATGCTTTGCATAAATGCGCGTGATGCCTCAAACCCGATTTTGCGTGTTGTACCCAATTTCCTCAAAAAACCGGTTATGCAGTTTATTTTTGACCACGCAGGTGAAAACAAGTTTACAAGCGCTATGACCAATTTAGGTATTGTAAAGCTTCCGCCTGAAATGTATGAGCATGTTGAACGTGTGGAATGTCTTCTGGGTTCAAGCCCGACAAAGAAGCTTCTTTGCGCAATGATTACTTATAATTCGATGATAAATATATCTTTCACGAGTGATTCTGAAAAGACAGATGTTCAGCGTGAGTTCTTCCGTGTGCTTTCTGAAAGAGGCGTGCGTGTAAGAATTGAATGCAACGATTGAGAGGGAAAATAAATGAGATGTAAAGAATGCAGAGTTGACCTCGGTGAAAATGTAAAGGTTTGTCCGTTGTGCGGCAGTGCGGCAACTGACGAAAAACCTATGATAGAAAATATGAAAACTGCCGAATATCCTGAATACGGCGAGCTGCGACCGCTGAAATATTATATTCAGAAAAACGACGTTTATTTCGGTAAATGGATGATGGTTGGTATTGTTGCGCTGTCGGCAGTAATCCTTGCTGTTTCCGAAATATTCAATTTTCTTGATACAGCTCTTTATATTGTTCTGCCTGCAATCTATGCGGCAGCGGCAATAGTGTATTTTTTATCTTCTTTTAAAGATAAAAAACATTCACGTGCTGCAATTTATTTTATAATGCTGGCACTTTTTGACGGGGTTATTACCCTGGTGGGATATATCACAACAAAAGGTATAGGACAAGCATATTTTGCTTTAGGCTCAGGCGTTGTTGCTTTGCTTTCGCTTATGCTTCTGGCAACTAAATATCCCCGTGAAATTGATGATGAGCTTGCAGGCAGGCTTCATCGTTAAGTAAATAAAAAGCGGTGTGTATCAATCGATACACACCGTGTTTTTTTATTTTATCAAAGCATCAACTGCGCCGTACATTACGAGGGAAACGATAATTCCTGCAATCAGTACGCCTGCGGCAATTACGGGAAGAGATTTTTTGATATCCAATCTCATCAATGCGGCAACCAGAGCACCGGTCCATCCGCCTGTGCCGGGCAGGGGAATTGCAACAAGAATAAGAAGTCCCCAATAACCGTATTTATCAATTTTATCTCTGTTTTTATCTGCTTTCTTTTCGCAGTATCTTACAACCTTGCCCAGTCCTTTTTTATCGCGCAGCCAATCGAAAATTTTCTCGATGAAAAGCAATATAAAGGGAATTGGCAACATATTGCCGATAAAGCAGATTATAAAAGCAGGGATAAGCTTTACGCCAAGAAGGTTTGCTGCAATAAGTCCGCCTCGGAGTTCAAGTATCGGCAAAAGTGATATCAGGAAAGCGATAAGCTCGCCGGGGATTTTATTCTGCAGAAAGTCTACAAGGGCGTTTGCTATCGTTTCAGCCATATTACAGACCCCTTTCGTTCAGATAATTCTCGGCTTTTTCAAGAATTGATTTATCATTTTCAAATTTAAGAGTAGAAAGAGCATTTTCATACTGAAGCCAGATATAATCCTCGATTTCTTCACGTTGGATAATTGTTTGTGTATCGCTTGTGCGTGCAAGAAAAATGGAAACTGATTTTTCAATTTTACCCTGAATCGAATAATCGGATTTTTCAACGAAATCGGGAAAAATTTCTATATGAATACCGGTTTCTTCCAACACTTCTCTTCTTGCAGTGTCTTCTGATGTTTCGCCGCGCTCAATATGACCTTTCGGGAAACCCCAGTGTGCGCTTCTTCTGTTTTTGATAAGAAGATAACGGCGGACACCGTTGATAATTCTGTAAACTACAGCACCGCATGAATATTCATAAAGGCAATCAAGATGGTATTTACCTCTGCCTTCCGCGTGTTTTACGGCATCTTCAATCTGTGCCTGGATAAAACGCATTCTTTTCGGTGCAACAACATATACCACAGAGCCTGTGGCACGTCTGATTCTCGCAATTACTCTGCCGTCAAAATTCCTTACAGGATGGTTGATGCCCATAATATAAGCCCATTGCGCAGTTGCGCCGGGTTTGGAATTGTAGTGCATTATTCCGTAGTTGAGCAAATATTTGTAACCAAACTGTTTGTTATAGGAATTTATGGGCTGAGTAACCTTTACTCTCACATATTTTCCTAACATTTTTTCTCCTCTGGGTGTAACGGACCGAAAAATGACCGAAAACGGTCGCCGATACACGATTAAACTGAATATGGAGATATTATACTAATTTTCCTTCCAAAATACAAGGGGAAAAGGCAAAATTTTTATTTTGGTTTTATATTTATAAAAATGTGAATAGAATATATAAAAAATATATGAAAGGTGAAAGAGAAAAATGAAGACAATTATTTTAACGAAGAAAAAGCTGATTATAATTCTTGGTGTAGTGCTTCTGCTTGTTTTGTTCGGCATTTTCGGCATAACAAGGGGTGCGGTGACAACAGCAGCACAGACAAGACTTCTGCCGATTTATTGCGTTGATACCGAAAAGAAATGCGTAGCACTGACCTTTGATGCAGCATGGGGAAATGAAGATACGCAGGATTTAATAGATACTTTGAAAAAATATAATGCAAAGGCTACATTCTTCCTGGTGGGAAGCTGGGTTGATAAATATCCCGAGAGCGTAAAGGCGTTATCTGATGCAGGACACAGTATTCAGAATCACTCAAATTCTCATCCCAATCTGCCGCAGCTTTCAGCAGAGGGAATAAAAAAGGAGATTACTCTCTGCAATGAGAAAATACAGAAAATCACTAAAAAATGTCCGACCCTTATCCGACCTCCTTACGGCGATTACAGCAACAATGTAATTAATTGCGTAAATGATTTAGGCATGTACACCATTCAATGGGATGTGGATTCACTTGATTGGAAGGATTTGTCGGCAGATGAGATTTATAACAGGGTAGTAAATAAAGTTCAGAACGGTTCAATTGTATTGTTCCACAATGCGGCACTCAATACTCCCGAAGCGTTGGGAAGAATTCTCGAAACCCTTTCAAAAAAAGGCTATAAGTTCGTAACCGTGGAAGACCTGATTTATAAATCGGACTATACCATCGACATTACCGGAAAGCAGTTCAAAGCAGACAAATTATAATTTTCAGCTATCACTGATGTGAGTTTTATAATAATTTGCGAGTATGATGCCCATATCCGGTTTTTTAAATTATAATTTTCAGCGAAAAATCCCCTCAGTCAGAATCGCAGATTCTGACAGCTCCCCTTGCATTTT
>JAGBHV010000019.1 GCA_017935325.1 Clostridia bacterium | reverse complement strand
TGCAATTAAAACTGAGCAACGCCTCCCTTGCCTAAAGGGAGGTGGATTTTTTGTGCTTGCACAAAAAAGACGGAGGGATATTATTACATTGATTTCATTAAACTTTTTTGCAATATCCCCCAGTCAAAACCTACGGTTTTGACAGCCCCCTTTAGGCAAGGGGGCCATTTTCAACTTTTCACTTGAAACATATAAATTATAATTTGTCGTTAACATTTCCAAACGTGTCATTCTCGAGCGAAGCGAAGAATCTCGTTTGGAAATGCTTTATGTGTTGCCATTTTGAGATCCTTCGCTTTCGCTGGGGGATGACAGCAAAACGGCAAGGTTAGTTACATATAAATTATAATTTACAGAAAGATGATGACATTTCAAAAAGTTTGTGATATAATAAATTTAATTATATCTACGGAGGAAAAGAATGTTAGAACTTATTAAACGTATTGCTCCTGACGTTTGTGACAGGTTTTCATTTGAAACACTCAACAAAACAACCGAACAGGATTTTTACGGCTACAAAGCAAAAGACAATAAAATACATCTTTTCGGTACAGACAAGGTATGCATTGCAAAAGCATTCGGAAAATACCTTGAAAACTGTCTTAATAAAAGAATAACTCCCTGCAGTGGTGACGAGCTTATAATTCCGGAAGCTCCCCTGCCTGAAAAAGAGTTTTCTGCTTATATTCCGCAGAAATTAAGAGTTTTCGGTGACTACACTTTCTATTCAAACGAGGCATGGAAATGGAATTTTGAAGATTGGGAAAATTTTCTTGATATGCTTGCAATGAACGGCATCAATATGGCTGTAAACCTTGTAGGAAACGAAGGTGTCTGCTTCTACACACTTATAAAAATGGATTTCCCCCAGGATTTTGCACTTGAATTCATATCAGGACCTGCTTTTTACGCATGGCAGATGTCCAACAGATTCTATAATTACATACCGAACAAAACTTTTGACCACATCGAAAGAAATCTCGAGCTTGGTAAAAAAGTAGTAAGCAGGATGAAAGAATTGGGTATAACACCCATTCTCTCAACTTTTTCAGGGCTTGTTCCCGATGTTACCACAAAGCTTTTTGACCCGAGAGAAGTTACTGTCTGCGATAAATGGGCAGCATTTGCAAAAACTTATAAATTCAAGCTCGATTCAGCAAGCTTCAGAAGATTTTTCCTGAAATACCTTGAAGTTCAGGAAGAACACCTGGGCACATCTGACTATTATCTCTGCGATCAGCTATGCGCTTCTGCTATAGGCACAAAAAGAAAAGAAATTGCTTACCTTGAAAAAGCCGCCAAAGAGCTTGACAGAGCCGCTGACTACTATAACGAAAACGCAACTCTCGTTTTTTCAAGCGAAGGTTTCAGAAAAGAATTTGTGTCATCAATCAAAAGATGCAATACTCTTGTGCTTGATATAGACTCAGCTGTTCACGATGCAACCGACGGCTTCGGCGGATGCGAATTCGTGCTCGGAAATTCTCAGCATAATAATTCACACAACAGTATGCAGGGAGATATTGACGAAGTAGCTTCAAACCCCTACCTTGAATGTAAAGAAAAATATGAAAACACAGTAGGTGTGGGACTTTTCCCTGAAAACTTAAGACAGAATCCTATGTTTTTTGCCCTTTCTTTTGATATACTTACAGAAAGCGGTAAAATTGACCTTAACGAATGGTATAAAAAATACGAATTATCAAGATACGGCACAACAGACGAAGATGCAGAAAAAAGAATTTCACTTTACAGAAAAACCTGTTATTCAAAAGAGCACAGCGTTGTGCCTGTCGGCTCTGCCATCTGCACAAGGCCGCAGCTCAATCTCCGTCATACGGGACTTTATGACAGAGTTGAATCACTTTATGACAACAGCGATTTGCTTGAGGTTTACCGTTCTCTTGAAAAGCTTGACTGCAACACGGACGGCTACAGATATGACCTCATAAACATCGCAAAACAGCTGCTTGACAACCTTGCTTTCCCGCTTCACAAGGAAATTGCTTGCGTCTATCGCGACAGAAAAATGGAACCTTTTGAAGAAAAATCGCAGAGATTCCTCTCAATCATTGACGATGCAAACGAAATGCTCGTATGCCACAGGCTTTTCAATGCTTCATGCTATATTGACGAACTGAAAAAAATTGCAGAAACCGATGATGAGCTGACTTACTTCACCATAAACTACATCGCTTCAATCGGTCTCTGGGGTCCGATGATTGAAGAAAACCAGAGATATGACTACGGTTGGCAGATGCTCGGCAATTTCCTGCCGTGCTATCAGAAAATAAGGTGGCAAAAATTCTTCGAACATCTTTCAGGACAATTCAGATTCCTCGGCTTCCAGGAAAAGGCAAGAAAACAGTATTTCGACAGAGATGCCTTCACTTCAACGCCATTCTACAGCGATATGGCAAGATTCGAGCAAGGCGTAATACTTACCTTCAATCCTCCTGAATTCGAGGAAAAAGACACGAAAAAGATTTGCAACGGAATAATAAATAAATATTTTAATTAAAGGAGCTTTAAAAATGACTACTGCACAGTATATTGAAGAAATCCTCGCATCATATGAATTTGACGGCAATTACACAGGCTACAGCCAGATTACTGCAGGTCACATCAACTGCACTTTTGCTCTGCAATTTGAATTAAACGGCAAAAACAAACAGTACATAGCACAGCAGATTAACACAAATGTGTTCAAAACTCCCGTTGAGCTTATGGAAAACATGGTAAACGTTACAAACCATCTTGCCGAAAAAATCAGATTAAACGGCGGTGATACTGAAAGAGAAGCTCTTTACGCTCTTATTGCAAAAGACGGAAAGCCCTATCACATTATGTCTGACGGCACATTCTGGAGATGCGTGAACTTTATTACAGATGCATATTCCTGCGACACTATAGAAAATCCGCAGGTTTTCTTCAATGCAGGTGCAGCTTTCGGCGATTTCATGAGCAAGCTTGCTGATTTTCCGGGCGAAACACTCCATGAAACAATTCCTGATTTCCATAACACAAAACAGCGCTTCAAAAACTTCCTTGCGGCTCTTGAAAGCAACAAATCAGGCAGAAAAGACAGCGTAAAGGACGAAATCGAATTTGTTCTTCAGCGAAAAGAAGATTCGGAAAAGCTTGTGGACCTTATAGAAAAAGGCGAACTGCCCATAAGAGTTACACACAACGATACAAAAATAAACAACATTATGTTTGACAATCAGTCAAACCTCGGTCTTTGCATTCTTGACCTTGACACAGTTATGCCCGGCCTTTCACTTTATGATTTCGGCGATGCTATACGTTCAGGTGCAGGCACTGCAGCAGAAGATGAAAAAGACGCATCAAAAATGAAACTCAATGTTGAACTTTACAAGGCTTACACAGAAGGATACCTTTCAACTGCGGGAAAAAGCCTTACACCTAAAGAGGCTGAAAACCTTGCCTTCTCTGCAAAGCTGCTGACTTTTGAATGCGGTATGAGATTTTTGACCGACTATCTTGACGGCGACGTATATTTCCACACAGATTATCCTGAACACAACCTTGTACGTTGCCGCACACAATTTGCACTTGTGAAAGATATTGAAATTCATATGGATGAATTAAACGAAATCACGGCAAAGCTTTACGGGAGGTACAGCAAGTGAAGAAGTTTACTAAAAAACACCTTCGCATTGCAGTATCATGCCTTGTAGTTTTAGCTGTAATGTCGGCTTTTACTGCGCTTATCGCCGTGCCGTCAGTAAAAAACGCAGTTATAAAATCAGCAAAAGAAAGCCTTTTTGAAAATTATTATTCATTTCCTGAAGGTGCTTTGATTACTGCGGCAAACGGATTTAAAGAAAACAACAAAAACACGTTGCTTTATGTAAAAACTGCTGTCGGCAGCGATGCAGACGGCATTGAAGTTGATGTATGCTTCAGTGAAGACGGAACGCCGTACGTTGCTGAAAGTGCAGAAGATATCGGCAGCAATACTATGCCGGTGGAATATCTTGTAAGTTATCTCAGCGAAGAAGCTGCAAATGATAATATCCGCCGCCATTATATCAATTTTCATCTTCAGGATGCAGCTAACCTTGAAGAACTCAGCAAAATCATCACAGACTACCAAATGGAAGAATACTGCTTCTTTACGGGAGTCAATGCAAATCAGGCAAAATATGTCCGTACAAGCAGTTCTATCGGCTTCTATCTCGATTATGAAATTGATAAAAGCAAAATAAACAACCCTGAATACTGTTCACTTGTGGTTAATGAAGTTTCCCAGTCAGGTGCAATAGGCATAAACTGCGATTATGATAATTTCAGCGATATTCTTTCGATTATGCTCAAGGAAAACTGGCTGAAAATATCTTTTACCGGTGTTGAGAATGAGCTTGACGCAATAAAAGCCCTTCAGTATTCACCAAATCAGATTATTGCATCAAACCCTGAACAGGTACGTTCAATACTCATAGAATGGAACGCAAACGCTCCGTCAAGTGACATTATTATTTCTTAAAAAGGCAGAGATGTAAAATGCAATCACTCAGAGAACTTTACAAAATCGGAAAAGGTCCTTCAAGCTCACATACAATGGCTCCTTTCAAAGCCGCTACCCTTTTCAGAGAAGAAAATCCCGATGCAGACTCTTACAAAGCCATTCTCTACGGCTCACTTGCCAAAACAGGTAAGGGTCACCATACAGATGAAGCTATTCTGCAGGGTTTCGGCGACATTAAAACGGAACTTGTTTTTGATGTAAAAACAGAAGACCTGCCCCATGAAAACACTGTTGATTTCTTTGCTTATAAGGACGGCGAAGAAATTGCAAAAATGCGTGTAATGAGCATCGGCGGCGGTGACTTTGCCATTGAGGGCAGACCTAACGTTCAGCCTGAAGAAGTTTATAAAGAAAATACCTTTTCGGAAATTGCAAAATACTGCAAAAAACACAGAATCCGCATAAGCGACTACGTTTATCTCAACGAAGGCGAAGAAATCAAAGAATTTCTTGCAGATGTGTGGGCAGCAATGAAAGACTGCATAAATGAAGGTCTGCTTACTGACGGCATTCTTGACGGTGGTCTCAAGGTTGAAAGAAAAGCAAGATTTCTCCTTGACCAACAGCATATTGATGAAAGCGAAATAACATATGAAAACAGAATGGTCTGCGCTTACGCTTTTGCTGTAGGCGAACAGAATGCAGGCGGCGGTATTGTTGTCACTGCT
Organism: Clostridia bacterium; assembly: GCA_017935325.1. Lineage (GTDB taxonomy): Bacteria > Bacillota > Clostridia > Oscillospirales > Acutalibacteraceae > SIG575. Next base: position 17,460 of record JAGBHV010000019.1, on the reverse strand, counting down.
CCTACCTGCGGTGCAAGCAGCGTTCTGCCTGCTGTTCTGAAATATATGCAGGAGAAAAAGCGTTTTTCTGACAAAAAGATTATCGATGCCCTTGCAGTTGCAGGCATTATCGGCATTCTTGTTAAAACTAATGCATCTGTCAGCGGTGCGGAATGCGGTTGTCAGGCTGAAATGGGAACAGCGTGCTCTATGGCAGCAGCTGCACTCGCAGAAATCTTCGGTATGAGAATTGAACAGATTGAATACGCTGCCGAAGTTGCAATGGAACACCATTTAGGCCTTACATGCGACCCGATTGCAGGGCTTGTGCAGATTCCGTGTATTGAACGCGGTGCTATTGCTGCCATGAGAGCAATTAATGCATTGAATCTTGCAAATTTCCTCAGTTCAACAAGAAAAATTTCATTTGACCTTGTTGTTGAAACAATGTATGAAACGGGCAAAGACTTAAAATTCCATTATCGTGAAACATCAGAAGGCGGTCTTGCGAAATTGTATCTTAAAAGAAGAAAATAACTTGCAATAACACTTCTGTTATGTTAGAATATATGCACTTTTTAAAAAATGTATAAAAAGGAGGCGCAATCATGAGCGTTGCAAATGCAATTTTTTCTAATCTCGGTGCTTTTTTATTATCTATTTTCCTTACCCTTACACCCTATGCAGGCATTGAAGCACCCGTTATCGATACAAAAAAAGACGACTGTCTTTTCACTCTTGAAATGATTTCTGACACTCACCTTGAACAGACTGAGTTTTTACGTCCTGAATTTCTCAAATCAGGTTTAAGAAATCTCAGCAGAGCAAAAACAGATGTGAATGCGCTCGTAGTTGCAGGTGATATTACAAACTATGCTGATGAGCCTTCTCTTGCAGAATATTTTGATATTATTTCAGAATACAGCCCCTGCCCTGTTATTACTGCTGCAGGCAACCACGATATCGGCCATGTCGGCGACAGGGATGTTACAAATATCACACGTGAAGAGGCAATGGCAAACTTCATCAGATATTCAAACGAATATTACGGCACAAATCACGAACACAACTATTTCAGCATGGAAATTGACGGCTATACATTCATTGTTCTCGGCGACGAAGTTATCAATGGCGGCCACTGGGATGCTATGGATATGTCACCTGAGCAGATTGCTTTCCTTGATGCTGAACTTGCAAGAACAACAACTGAAGGCAAGCCCGTTTTTGTTGTGTGCCACTGGCCTGTTGACGATATCAACGGTGAAGACGTTATCTGGCCCGACAGCGGCATTGACCTTTCAATAAACGATATCAAATCAGTTATGGAAAAATATCCCAACGTTTTCTATATCAGCGGTCATATGCATTCAGGTATCAAATGTACTAAAATTGATGAGATGTACGGTCTTTCAAACGTTGAACAGGTAAACGGTGTAACTTACATAAATCTTCCTACTTACGGCATTGTAAATATGTTCGGTCTTCTTCAGGCAGGAACAGGTATGCAGCTTGAAGTTTATGAAAACGAAGTTATTATCAGACCGCGTAACTTTATTACAAATCAGTGGTTTACAAACTCCTCTTACACAATTGAATTAGCATAAACAGACAGCCTTTCCTGACATAAGGAAAGGCTGTTTTTTGTTGAATTGCTATTCAGTTTTATCTGCCCTTTTTGCTGATTATCGCCATTGCAATAGTCATAAGCGCACCGAACAGCAGCCCTGATGCAGCCCCCATAGCCACCCACGGCAGCTTCAGCACTTCTTCAGATGCAATGCTCAATGAACCCGTTTCGAACATAAGCATAACCAGCACAAAAGCCATCATGGCAAGCGGACATAAAACTCCGAACCAAAGGGATGAAAACACGAAAACAAACATAAGCTTTTTGCCTGTCATAACGTTTCCCATAAAATGATAGTTTTTGCTTTCGTCTTTTGTGAGTTTCATAAGAGTAGCTTTCTTCACTGCAACTGATGCAAATTCTTCAATGTCAGTATCTTCTTCTCCCGAAAAATCACCATTATCAGAAGCAAACTCAAGTGTCTGATAATATCTCTTTCCGCGGGCTGAAAACGTTGCAGCAAATGCGTCATTTTTATAAACTCTCTTCGTTTTATTGCTCACAAATCCGCAGATAAATGTTATTTCACATCTGTCTGAGAATGTTTCAATGCATCTGATGTGATGCGTGATATCTTTTTCTGAAAATAAAGTATAGTGCATACCGTAAGAAGTAAATGTAACAGGTTTGGTAAACGAGCCTGATTTATAAAAGTAAGGATATTCACCTTCAAATCCTGATTCTTTTATGATTCTGACAATCTTTTTTCTCATATCAAGAAGCTCTTTTTTATCACAGAACAATTCAGCCTTTGACGGATAATCCTTCTGCGACGAAGAAAACTTTTCGTAAATAAAATTCCACAGAACTTCGTATTTCACATCATTAAGTGTTGCGGTTGTTATTTTGCCTTTTTTTATTCTTTCTGTTGTAATATCAGGAATCAACAGAGTTTGCGCAAGACGTGCAAAATTTTCTAAAGTTTCATCAGAGCAATCAATACACTTTGCTGTTTCAGGAAATCCCGGAATCTCCATAAGTGCCGTTGCCAACGGCAGAAGCTCCCTTTCCGAATCGTTCATTGCTTCGTTTGCGTACTCGCTTTTATTTACAATATTTTCAGCCACATAAGTAAGGTAACTCCACGGACCATCAAGCCACGGTGAATTCATTCCATTGAAATTCTCCGTTTTAGTTGAAACAGATTCAAAAGTAAAACTACAAAAGCACAATTCTTCGTCGTCCGAAAAAGCTATTTCAAGGCAGTATTTCCCATCAGAAACACTTAATTCATACCAATTAATTGACTGAAAATTTATTTTGTCATTTTCGCAGGAAGCATTATTTAAAATCAAAGTTTTTCTGAAAGCATCGTTATCGATATAAGCAACGGTTATGTTTTCACCGTCTTTTATGAAGCTGTACTCGTCATAACGCTTTTTCATAAATTCAAATGCAACAATAAAATCCTTGCACAATCCGGCAGAATTCTTTGCATTTTCTTCATCATTCTGTTTTTTCAGCTTTTCAAATTCATTATGCTTTTCTTCAAGATATTTTATCTTTTCTGTCAGCGATATATTTTCATCACATAAAACCTTTTTATCATCGTTTGTATAAAAATCTTCTCCGCTTTTTATAAATTCTTCTGCTCTTTTTTGTCCCTTTTTGCTTTTACCCCAAACGGCTGCTAAGGACAAAGATGAATACAGTGCATTCAGAATATCAAGCTCTGAAGAATAATACTTCATTTTCCTGCCTCCCTTGCAATTTTTTCAAGTATAGGCTTTGCTGATACGCAAAAATCGTAATTCCCAATTTCATCAGGAGTTATCCAACGCAAATCCACATGCTCAAGCAAGCAAAGCTCACCGCTGATTATTTCTGAATTAAAAACTGTCAGATGTATTGTGATATCAGGGTATGTATGCACAATTTCGCAGAAAGGCTCATTTACTTCAACCTTCACGCCAAGCTCTTCCGTACATTCTCTCTGAAGTGCTTCTGCGTGCGTTTCGCCTTTCTCCAATTTACCGCCGACAAATTCCCACAAAAGCGCATTTCCTTTGTGAGGCGGTCTCTGACATATTAAAAATTTTCCGTTTTCCCAAATAAGTGCTGCTGCAACTTCAGTCATAAACAATCACCTGATAATGTATTTTTATTATTGTATCACATTTAATAAAGCTTGACAAGAAGTGAGAAAGTGTACAGCATTCATCATAAAAGCTGGAAATCAGTTTACCATTGCTCAGCTTTTGCGGTGGTGATTTTTTCTTTTTTTGAACTTTTATTATTGACTTTTAGAAATTTTAGTGTATAATATCCTTGTGGAAATAAGAATGCTCTTAATTTCACCGTTTGCAGTTGTGTATCTTCATTATTTACCCCCATCAAGGGCACAACACAAACGTAACCCCCTGCCTTGCGCAGGGGGTTAAATTTTTTATGATGACATTTATCTGTCTTTCAAATCAACATATTCTCTTCTCGGCAAAACTGCTTTGTACTGCGGGCGGATGATTTTACCGCAGTTTATAAGCTCTTCAATTCTGTGAGCTGACCAACCGGCAATTCTTGCAACTGCAAAAATCGGAGTATATAATTCTCTCGGCAAGCCAAGCATATCATAAACAAATCCGCTGTAGAAGTCAACATTGGCGCTGACACCTTTATACATTTTTCTTTCGCTTGAAATAATTTCGGGAGCGATTCTTTCTACAGCCGAATAAAGCTTATATTCTTTGGTCATACCCTTTTCTTCTGAAAGCTTTTCAACATATCCCTTGAAAACCTTTGCTCTCGGGTCAGAAACGGAATAAATCGCATGACCTATACCGTAAACAAGACCTGCCTTATCAAATGCTTCCTTATGGAGAATTTTCTCAACATAAGACCTGATTTCGTCTTCGTCTTCCCAATCCTTGACATTTTCTTTTATGTTATCAAACATCTGGCATACTTTGATATTTGCACCGCCGTGTTTCGGTCCTTTGAGAGAGCCGAGAGCCGCCGCAATTGCAGAATAAGTATCTGTACCTGATGAAGAAACAACGTGAGTTGTGAATGTAGAGTTATTACCGCCGCCGTGTTCAGCATGAAGGACAAGAGCAAGGTCAAGAATTTTTGCTTCAAGCTCTGTATACTTACTGTCAATTCTCAACATATGCAGAAGATTTTCTGCTGTTGAGAGTTCTTTTTTCGGCTCATGGATAAAGAACGAACCTTTTTCGCAGATATAGTATTCATAAGCCTGATAACCGTAAACAGAAAGAAGCGGAAACATTGCAATAAGCTGCATGCACTGCCTTACTACGTTGGGAATTGAAGTATCGTTTGCGTTTTTATCATATGAATAAAGAGTAAGAACACTTCTTGCAAGAGAGTTCATCATATCTTCGCTGGGTGCTTTCATGATAATATCCCTTACAAATGAGTTGGGCAAAGAACGGTAGCTTGCAAGAACTGCATTGAACTCCTGAAGTTCTTCCTTTGTCGGCAGATTTCCGAAAACAAGAAGATAAATAATCTCCTCAAAGCCGAATCTTTTTTCGCCTACAAAGCCCTGAACTAAATCAAAAATATTGTACCCTCTGTAGTATAATTCGCCTTCGCAGGGAATTTCTTCACCGTCTATAACTTTCTTTGAAATGATTTCAGAAATCTCCGTAAGACCTGTTAAAACACCTCTGCCGTTTAAATCTCTCAGACCTCTGTTAACTTTATGTTCAATGTACAATGACGGTTCAATTTTACATTCATCTATACATTTATCGGTATATTTCAGAATCTCGGGAGTAATTTCTGAAAAGTTTCTGTTTTTGTTCATAAATATAAAAATCCTCCTGCCGATATTAGGATTTTATTTTACCATATTTTTTGCCGCACTTCAACCGTTGTACAAATTTGTTTACAATTTGAGAGCCTTTTGTTAACATTTCCCATAACGAAATTACACATATTCTGACGAAAAATGTAAACTGTATAAATACTGAAAAAAAGAAACGATTAAAGCGAAGTGAAAACCGCCTTAATCGTTTCGTAAATATTTTATTCCTGAGGAACAAGTTTCTGATTTTCGATATCGTTCTGCAGGAACTGCGGATACGCGGGATTTGAACGGATGGTGAGAATTTCATCATCATTTTCCCAGAACCATCTGTAAAGCTCTCCGTGTCCGTCATGAGTTGTGCAGTGCATCATATCTTTTACAAACCATGTCTGCTCGGGAAGTGCGCAGGTTGATGCATCGATTCTGTTATCAGGTGAAATGTGATTATGTGTACAAGCTGTATTTACCTGACTGTAATCAGCTGAGAAAGTTTCTGCATGGTCAGCAACTGTTGCACCTACTGATGAATACTTTGTATCAACTGTTCCGTCTGAATCGTTTTTCCATGCAGTTACAAGAGGAGTTCTCTGAACGTTTGTTGCAGAAACAATCATAACAGGAACACCATCTGCAATAAGTCCGTTAAGGATAACGTCTGCTTTCTGCTGAACGCCGTAGTGATATGCGTCAATTCTCTTAACGAGTTCTTCATTGGGGTTATCCCCTAACATAAATTTCTTTGCATTTTCGTAATATTCATCAGGAACAAATGCCCAGATACCGCAGTTTGCTTTGAAAATCGGAATAAGTGCGCCGTCAAAAACTTTACCTACGAGCTTATCAACAAGACCGCCTGCAAAATCTGTCAGACCTTTGAAAAGACCTACAAAGTTAAGAGTTTTTACAAGCACCTGAAGAATATCGCCGCCTGCACCGGGTACCATTGTTGTGATTGCAGTTGAAGCATATCTGTAAAGTGCTGTGGGATTGATTTCAACTTCGCCGCAGAAAAGTGCGCCTGCAACAGCTGTACCTTTGATGGGGCAATTCTGGAAAATAACTGATTTCACGTCATCGCTGCCATATTTTGAGAAATATGCCATTGCCATAACGCCGCCCATTGATGAAGCTCTGAAACGTACTTTATCGTGACCTGTAAGTGCTTTGACGTGTTCAACATATTCGTTGAGGTCATCAGCAACTACAAGGGGATCAGCACGGAAATCGTAGCCGAAATAGTAGCTGTGTTCAAGGCTGTGAGTGGGGTCTGTGGGGAGTTCTTCTTTTGTTGTGATATCCGGTGTTGAATCGCCGTTCTCTGCATTTGCAAGAGGTCCGAAAATATCAATAACCGCACCAACAAGACTGTCGCCGAAATCGTCGTAATTACCGTCAATAACAAGCTTTACGATAGGAACAATAAGAGAGCCTATCATTTTTACGTAATCGCCTGTTTCGGGGCGGAAAACAACTTTTTCGTTCTCTGTGTCTGCATCTTTGTAAAGTGTTGCACTGCCGAGAGCAGCAACATAAATAATCGGGTCTTCGCCGCAGTCACATTTTCCTGCTGTAGCAAGTGACGGTGCTGCAAGAGCAAATACCATTGTAAGCACAAGAAAAATTGAAACTGAAGCTTTCATTAATTTTTTCATTTTAATCTGCCTCCTTAAATATTTATAACTTTACCGCCGTTTTCCCTTGATTCATCAGCAAGGAAAACAACGAGATGACCAAGAAGAGATGTTTCGATTGATGTGCAGGAAACCGACATTCTGTCATCCCTGACATAATCCACAAAATCCATAATCAGCTTTATATCTCCGCCGCCGTGAGCATCGCCATCAACGAAAGTGCGGACAACTTCGTTATCGTATTCGCATCCGGGAGCAGGATTAATTTTCGACACAGTAAAGCTTCCGTCCTCGCAGTTGCCGAAGATTTCACCTTTTGTGCCTGTGATATGTATAGTTCTCAGACCCCTTGCAGAACCGCCAACCATATTATGAGTGCCTGTAGCTCCGCTACTGAAATTAACAAGCACACTCTGATGGTCAACAACATTGTTATCGCTCTTGTAAGCACAGATTCCGTAGGGACTTGTTTTCAATAATTCAATTTTATCTTCTATTGTGGGGTCAGGGAGATGTTCAAGCTTATCCCACACGTAAAACGCCCATCTGTCAGGATGGTCGATATAAATTCTCTTTGCAGAATAAAGACATGTATCAACGTAAGGACAATCCACAAGACAACGGCTTCCTGAATTTTCGGGAGCATTTTCAGGTCTGAACTGAATGTTACTGCCGAAGCTTGAAACTGAAACGGGCTTGTCCTCACCCATCATCCACACCATAATATCAAGGTCATGGCAACATTTTGCAAGAAGCATTGATGTGTGACATCTGTCAGAATTGTTCCATTTACCTCTTACATGGCTTGTTGACATATGGTGGTAACTGACATATTCCGAAGTCTGTATATTAAGAATATCGCCGATTTCTCCTGCCAGAATTCTTTCCTTGATTTGTCTGTAAAACGGTGCATAGCGAAGGACAAAGCAAACCATAACTTTCCTGCCGTATTCTTTTGCAACCGCAACAAGCTCTCTTGCTTCCTTTTCGTTGACGGCAAAAGGCTTTTCAAGCAGAATATCATATCCCGCTTTTAAAAGCGGAATTGAAGTTTTAACATGGACATGGTCCATAGTGCCGTTAATTACACAATCAGCAAAGCACGGAACTTCTGCTAATTTTTCTGCGGTTTCAAACTGATGCTCTGCGGGAATTGAAAACCTTTCGGAAATCATTTTTCTGCGGTTTTCATCAGGGTCGGCAACACCGACAATTTTCAGCGCTGTCGGGTCAATTTCAGCAAGCTCTGCATACATCAGGCTTCTGTGACCTCCGCCCACAATTATTGCTTCAACAGGTTTTTGCTCTGACATTATTTCACACCTTGGTTCTTAAACAAATTGCCACCGTTGCAATCAATTGCAACTATAACGGGGAGATTTTCAATCTCCATTTTTTTGACTGATTCGCACCCTAAATCTTCGTATGCGATAACTTCACATTTTTTAACTGCTTTTGCAAGCAATGCGCCTGCACCGCCTACTGCGCAGAAATAAACTGCTTTATTTCTTTCAATTGCGTTGCAGACTTCTTCATTTCTCGGCCCTTTGCCTATCATAGCAGCAAGGCCGTTATCAAGAAGCAACGGAGAAAACACATCCATTCTTGAAGATGTTGTAGGTCCGCACGAACCAATCGGAAGATTCTCAGGTGCAGGAGTAGGACCTACATAATATATAACCGCATCTTTTAAATCATACGGCAGTTTTTCGCCGTTCCTGAAAGATGCAACAATTCTTTTATGAGCCGCATCACGTGAAGTATAAACAGTGCCTGAAAGCAGAACTCTGTCGCCTGCTTTGAGTTTTTCGCTCATACTCTTTATTTCGCTGACATTTAATTTATACTCCATCAGATAATCACTCTTTTTGGTTCTTCTTTTTGTTTTCTGATAATCGCACCGCTTTTTACTTCTCTTTCACAGAGGAATGAAAGCTTCATTGTTGCATGAGGAGCACTTTCAATAAGTTCCCCTGCCTCATTTTTAAGACCTATAACAGTCAATTTAAACGGCTTGCAACCGGGCTCTACTACTTCAAGCTCATCGCCGTCTAAAAACTTATTTCTCTGCACGGCAAAAAGTTCACCGTTTTCCCATTTTTCGCAGACAGCCACAACATCCCACTCACGGCGGTAACCGCCCTCGTAATAAATTTCGGCATTTTCTATGGGTGAGCCGAAATAAAAGCCCGTACAGTATTCACGGTAGCTGACTTTACGCATTTCTTCGCTTATCCAGTCAGACACCTTGAAATCATCTGTGGGATTTTTCATGAATTCATCAACGGCTGCACGGTAAGCATTCGTAACTGCCGCAGTATAGTAAGCAGATTTTGCTCTGCCTTCGATTTTAAGTGATGTAACGCCTGCATCTACAAGCTCGGGAATATGCTCAATCATGCACATATCACGTGCATTCATAATATAGGTGCCTTTATCATCCTGCTCAATGGGGAAATAAACTCCGGGACGTGTTTCTTCTACCACGTGGTATTTCCATCTGCAGGGCTGTGCACAGTCTCCGCGGTTTGAATCCCTGCCTACAAGGTAGTTTGAAAGCAGGCATCTGCCTGAAAAAGAAACACACATAGCACCGTGAACAAAGCACTCAATATCAAGCTCTTTCGGCGTTTTTGCACGAAGCTCTTTAATATCCTCCATTGAAAGCTCACGTGCAAGAACAACCCTTTTCGCACCCATTTCATAAAAGGCATTTGCTGTGGCATAGTTTGTGATACCTGCCTGGGTTGAAATGTGAATTTCAGTTTTCGGGGCATGCTTTTTAGCAAGCGACAAAGTGCCGATATCAGAGATAATCAGCGCGTCTACACCTGAATCTTCAGCATTTCTGAGAAATTCAGGGAGACGGTCAACCTCGTTATTTCTCGGCACTGTGTTACATGTAAGATAAACCTTGACCGATTTTGAGTGAGCAAAAGCTACTGCCTTTTTCAGTTCTTCATCAGAAAAGTTAGAAGGTGATGTTCTCATGCCGAACATGCTGCCGCCGATATAAACGGCATCTGCACCAAAATCCACAGCAGAAACAAGCCTTTCCCAATCTCCTGCCGGAGCAAGTACCTCCGGTTTTACAAAATCCTTAATCAAAAATTTATCATCCTTTTTATAAAATTGTTGATACGTTATGCTGATGTTCTGCGTCAGTTGTTGCATAGTAAACTTTTCCGCTCTTGTCATGGCAGAAATAGAGATATGAAGTTTCTGACGGATAAAGTGCTGCATGAATAGCATCCTCACCGGGGTTGCATATAGGACCTTCGGGAAGACCCATGCAGACTGCTGTATCGTATCTGTCAAGATATTTATTTGCCTTCTTTTCACCAAGCAGGTCTGAAAGGTGATTGGTTACATAAAGCTTCGTAGAGTCACACTGAAGCATGGGGTATGCTGAACTTCTGTTAAGTCGGTTATGAATAACAGAAGAAATATCAGCCATCTGGCTCTGACCTGCAGCTTCTTTCTGTATGATTGAAGCAATAGTCAGAATTTCATTTGTTGTGTAACCTAATTCTTCAGCACGTTTCTGATATTCATCAGTCCATTTTTCATTGAAGTTTTCAAGGAAACGCTTGATGATACTTGATGAGCTTTCGCCGATATACATATCATAAGTATCCGGGAAAAGATAACCTTCAAGTTTAAGCGCTGCACCCTTACTCTTATTTCCGAGGAAATCGTACTGATAATCATATTCCGCTGCGCCTATAAATTTATTTGCATTGTTGAGTATTTCGTAATCTTCAAGTCTGTTTACAATCTGAGCTATTGTGTAACCTTCAGGGAATGTGATGCTTACTGTCTGCTCTGACGATGCGGAATTATCAAGCAGAATGTTGAGCATACCCTCAACGCCCATTGAACGTGAAAGATAATAAGTACCGCCCACATAAGGCTGAAGCTTTTTCTCGTCATTTACATAATAGTAAATACCTTCTTCGTCATAACCTCTGAAGCTTGCAAACATTCTGCAGAACCACGGCACTTTAACAAGACCTTTTTCATGGAACATGTCAATTGCCTGAGATGTTGTGATTTTATCGGGAACTGTGACTTCAATTTCTTCATCAGACACCGACAATGCAAGCGCATCATTTATGCAATTGATGCCTATAACCGAAAAAGTAATTGTCAGAACAAGCACGCAAGCCATTGCAATGAGCACTGATTTTGAATAATTACTGCGGAGTTTTTTAAGCTCTTCCTCAGTAAGATACTTTCTTTTTCTCTTCTTTTTGTTTGCCTGCTGTGCAGGTGAACCGGCACCCTTGTTATCAAACATATTAACGTTTCTTGACGGGTTGCTGTTATTACGGCTTATCGGCACATTTCCAGGCTGCTGCGGAGCTGACGGACGTTCCTGCTGATTATTGCCTACATACCTGGGGGCTGCAGGTTCACCTGCACCACGCTGATAATTGGCAAAATATACCTCGCCTTTTGTCCTCGGACGGTTTGAAGTTGTATCAGGTCTTCTTTCCTGATGATTTTCATCAATATTCAGAACAAAATTTTCAACCTTCTGCTTCCTCGATGTATTATTACGGGGAGACTGTCTTTTTTCATTATTTCCGACAGGTCTGAAATTCGGATTCTGATTTCTGTTCGGAGAATTATTAAACTCGCCCATTTAAACCACCTTTTCCTTTAAACTTATTTCTGAATTGAAGCATATATTTTATCAGCCTCATCTTTGCCTGCAAACTGCTCGGCAATTTTAAGACCGAATTCTATTGCAACGCCTGCACCTTTTGCGGTGATGATGTTGCCGTCCATTACTACGCCTTCATCAACAAATTCCGCGCCCTCAAGTTCTTTTTCAAAACCGGGGAAGCATGTTGCCTTTTTACCTTTGAGCAAACCCTTGTGGCCAAGCACGGAAGGTGCTGCACAGATTGCACAGATAAGCTTTGAATGTTCATCTGCATAATCAATAAAAGCCTGTGCATGCTGATTTTTTTCAATATTAAGCGTTCCCGGCATACCGCCCGGAATAACAACCGCCTGCAATGTTTCATCAGGCTGAATATTTTTTACGTCCGCATCGCACACAAGACCGATGCCGTGTGAGCCGACTACCATCTGCGAGCCGATGCCCAGAGTCATAACATCAAGTTCTGCACGTCTTAACATATCAATTGTAGCTACTGCTTCAACCTCTTCTGTGCCGTCTGCCATAAAAACATAAATCATATTCTTTACCTACTTCTATTCCAGATTAAGCGAAAGAAAAACATTTTCGCCTATTTTTCGTTTTAAATTTTCATTAGAACAGTATACCATACCGCGTGAGATTTTGCAACCAAAATCACAAATATCTGTATGAATCGGCAAATAAATATCGGCTTTTTCCGCACCGATTTTTTCAAGAACTGCCGAAATGAATTTTTCCTGTTCTTTTTCGCAGCAGATTTCAACAATTTTCTTGCCGTCTGCCAGCGCATAACCTGAAGTTTCGCCGTTTTCCTCAAACAAAAAAACTCGCTCTGTAAACTTCAGCGCAAAATCAACATGTTCTTTCGGGAAGGAAACAAAACCCTCTCCCGAAAAAAGCTTTCTGCGCAGGTCATATATTTTATGTGTGTCACTTTTTTCGGTGACACTGACTTTTTCGTCAGTTTTATAAAAAGTTTTTTTCTCGCAGTAAAAGGCATCGCTGAAGCCCAGATGCTTATAGTACGCATTGTTTTTTTCACTGCTTGCAGTAAGCAGAAAAATCTCTGTACCCTGCTTTGATTTATAATCAATCAGAAATTCAATCTCCCGCCTTGCAAGACCTCTTCTGCGGAAATGGGAATCTGTTGCAATTGCATAAAAGTAACAAGCTTTTGTGCTGCCTATCATGCAGTCAAGGGCATACACAACCGACTGAATTTTACCTGCTTCTTCACAGACATACGCCGTATCTTCTTTCAGGAAATTATCCAGAAAAGCTGATACGAATTTTTCACCGTCGCCAAAGCAATCGTACCATAATTCAATCAAATCCTTGCGGTCGCTCATCTTTGCAAAGCGAAACATTTAAATTCACCTCTTGTCTGCATTATAAATTATACCCAGCTTTACGGGGCGGTAGCTCATTTTTGCTTTTCTCAACCCCTCAAGCCCCATATCTTCCTCGCGGTTTACAAAAACATAATCTGACAGCTCATTTTTCGCAAATTCGCGGTTAATAATCGGATAAGCTCCGCGATAAGATGAAAAAGCTTTTTCAAAATGAGTGCAGAAAGTATCCTTACTTAATTTTTCACCGAGAGTCCATGCAATCACTTCGCCGTCAACGCGGATAACTCCGCCGACAAAGCCTAAAACTTCAAAATAATCAAAGGCACGTTTTATTACGTCAAGTTCAACGTCAATTCCGTCTTCAAGCTTGTCCTCATTTTCTTCAATCCACTTTTCGGTCATTCTTATACAATCCGAAAGATTATGGGGAGTCAGTTTTTCGTAAGTCCAGTTATAGGTTTTCTCAAAATACTTTATGTGGTTTCTTTTTGAATGGAACTTTTTACCTTTGAGCTCTGCCAGGTCAGAAACAAGATAAATATAATCGGCTGAATCACGGTTTTCCCTGATATCGAATTTACCGGGAAATTCTTTCTCAAGAAACTTCACATCATTTTCATCAAGTCCGTAAAACTGAAGTTTTTCTTCTTTCATCAATTCTTCGATTATCTTTTTTCTGTCACCGTCGCCCTGAGGGAAACAATAATTCACTTTTTTGTTTCTGCCGCCCTTTGTTACAAGACAACCGTCATCAGTAAAGGCGATTTTCAGGTTATATTCAGGTCCCCAGTTAAAAAATGAACCAAGGCAGAACTGGCAGTTATCCCCTGTTACATTCTTGAGAATATCTTTTATCTTTTCTGCATCCTCAACAGAGGGTGCTTTGAATTCCAACATAATTTTTCCTTCCGTTTTTAAAAAAGTTTCTCTGCTGCTTCGCGGATTTCGTCTGCAATATCTTCTATGCTTCTTGCGTTTTCGCCGTCTGCACAATTGATTCTTACCCAACCCATTTTTTCTGCAGCATATGTAGCCGCTTCACGGCATGCATTAAGATAGCTGACATTTGCTTCGTGCACATCTTTTTTGCTTTCATTGCCCTCATAACGCATGCTCATCAGCTTCTGCGAAATATCAACGGGCATATCGAGATAAATTACAAGGTCAGGCTTCGGGATGCCTATTTTGTTATACTCAAAATCTTCAAGCCATGCAATATAATTATCCCAGTTTTCTTTCGGCTGTTTTATCATCTGGTGGTATGCGTTTGAAGTTGTGTATCTGTCCGCAAGAATTACTTTGCCGTTTTCATAATCCTCTTTCCAGATTGTTTTGAAAGAAGCAAATCTGTCAACTGCATAAAAAGCCGATGCTGCATAAGCATTCACATCTTCAGGATTTTTTCCGAATTCACCTCTGAGATACATTTTAACAAGTGCAGAAGACTCTCCGTCATAATTCGGAAGCTTTATCTGCTTGTATTCAAGATTTTTACCGCTTACATATTCAGCAAGAATACTTATCTGCGTTGATTTTCCGCTGCCGTCGAGACCTTCAATTACTATAAGCTTTCCTTTCATTCCGAATCCACCTTTTAACTATTTTTTCTCAATTATACATTATAACAAATATTGCACAAATTTACAATGTTAATTTACTTTTTCTTCCATTTTAACAAACAGTTAATAATTTCGTATTTATAGTTTAACAAATATTGCTTATATTATCTTTAGCACTCGCATCTGAAGAGTGCTAAAACAGATTTTCGGAGGCTTAAAAATGGCTAAAAAACAATTCAAGGCAGAATCAAAAAGACTTCTCGACCTTATGATTAACTCAATTTACACTCACAAGGAAATTTTCCTTCGTGAAATTATATCAAACGCAAGCGATGCTATTGACAAGCTGTATTACAGGGCATTATCAAGCGAAAACACCGGTCTTTCACGTGATGATTTTTCAATCAGCATTGAAAGAGACGAAGAAAACAGAACAATCACAATTTCCGATAACGGCTGCGGTATGACAAAAGAAGATTTGGAAAACAATCTCGGCACTATCGCAAAAAGCGGTTCACTTTCTTTCAAAGAAGAAAACGAAAAAAATGACGAAATTGACATCATCGGTCAGTTTGGTGTAGGTTTCTATTCTTCCTTTATGGTGGCAGAAGAAGTAACTGTAATTACAAAAGCTTACGGCGAAGAAGCTGCACACAAATGGAATTCAACAGGTGCTGACGGTTACACCATTGAAGAATGTGAAAAAGATGAACACGGCACAAAAATCATACTTAAAATCAAGGCAGATACAGAAGACGAAAATTACACAGATTTCTTAAACGAGTATACATTACGCCGTCTTATCAAAAAATATTCTGATTATATCCGCTACCCAATCAGAATGGAAGTTACTTCTTCACGCATAAATGACGAAACAAAGGATTTTGAGGAATTCAAAGAAATTCAGACTGTCAACAGCATGGTGCCCTTATGGAAGAAAAACAAAAACGAAATAACCGAAGATGAATATAACGATTTCTACAAATCAAATTTCATGGATTATTCAGACCCGCTTAAAGTTATCAACACTTCCACTGAAGGCACAGCAACATATAATGCACTTCTTTTCATCCCGCAGAAAGCACCTTACAACTATTATAACCGCGATTACGAAAAAGGTCTTAAGCTCTATGCAAGCGGTGTGCTTATTATGGACAGCTGCAAAGATTTGCTCCCCGACCATTTCAGCTTTGTAAAAGGTCTTGTTGATTCACAGGATTTATCTCTTAATATTTCACGCGAAATGCTTCAGCACGACAGACAGCTCAAATTAATTGCATCACGTCTTGAAAAGAAAATCAAATCAGAGCTGCTCTCTATGCTCCGCAATGACAGAGAAAAATATGAAGAATTCTACAATCAGTTCGGTCTTAATCTGAAATACGGTCTTTACAGCGCATACGGCGAAACAAACGACCTGCTCAAAGACCTGCTTATGTTCGTTTCAAGCAACGAAGAAAAGCTTGTAACTCTTGAAGAATACGTATCACGCATGAAAGAGGAGCAGAAATTCATCTACTATGCCTGCGGTGAAAGTGCAGAAAAAATCTCACGTCTTCCTCAGGCAGAAGCGGTAAAAGACAAGGGTTATGAAATTCTTTATCTTACTGCTGACGTTGATGAATTCACGCTTAAAATTCTTTCAAAATACGATGATAAAGAATTCCGTTCAATTTCAGCAGAGGATGCAGGACTTGAAACAGAGGAAGAAAAAGAAGAAGCAAAGAAAAAAGCTGACGACAGCAAGGAAATGCTTGAATTTATGAAAGAAGCTCTTGACGGAAAAGTAAGCGAGGTCAGACCTTCAAACAGACTCAAGAGCCATCCCGTCTGCCTGACAGCAAAAGGCGAGCTCTCCCTTGAAATGGAAAAAGTATTGAACGCAATGCCCAACGATACAAACGTAAAAGCTGAAAGAGTTCTTGAAATCAACGCAAACCACAAAATTTTTGAAACACTTTCTTCTCTTTATGAAACGGATAAAGAAAAAGTTAAGAAGTACGCAAATCTTCTTTATTCGCAGGCACTTCTTATTGAAGGCTTCAGCATTGAAAACCCCGTTGAGTTTTCAAATTTAATCTGCGAATTGATGTAAAAACAAATTATATCTCTAAATAAAAATCCCCTCTGTCATTTCCTTGCAAAAATGACAGAGGTTTTTTTATTCGTTGAAAAGCATATATTTAAAAAATTATTTACAGCAAAGACCACACAATCTGTGCGAAAGGTGACGGCAGAATACCCGACAGCAATACTGCAGCACTTCTTAAATCATCGGAATTTACGGAGAAAATTTCCGTATCTGTTTCATCCTGCGTGCTGACAAGCAGCTTTTCCGATGTTGTTGATTGCACGCGCAGGACCTCTCTGCGCTTACCGCTGATTACATAAGATGTTTCATCATTTACGCTGATAATCCCCGTTGCGAGAAATGTCAGCGACAGAATCATCGATGTTACAATTACATATTTTCTGACAATTGATTTCATATTCTACATCCTTTTTTATTTTATTTGCCATCGCATTGTGTTATATACAATTCAAATCGAGAATCCGTAGGGAACGTCTGTTTGCGACAACCCTTAAAACGCAGAATGCAAAGTGCAGAATTTCGGGTCTGCGACGCTGATTAATAATGATATCAACGGCAAATCGTAGGGATGCCCCTTGCGGGCATCCGCAAAATCACAACGAAATCAGCGGTCGACCCTACGGGTATGAACTAACAAATTATAATTTATTGTGCAATTAAAACTGAGCAACGCCTCCCTTGCCTAAAGGGAGGTGGATTTTTTGTGCTTGCACAAAAAAGACGGAGGGATATTATTACATTGATTTCATTAAACTTTTTTGCAATATCCCCCAGTC
>JAGBHV010000018.1 GCA_017935325.1 Clostridia bacterium | reverse complement strand
ATTGAGAATTGCAAGGTCATAAATATCAACTGCTGTATCGCCGTTCAGGTCTGCTGCGAAGAGAATCGGATCACCTTCTTCAAGTTCCATATCGCCGTTTACGATTGCTGCAAGGACTGATGCATCGTAAATGTCGATAACACCGTCAGAATTCAGGTCACCAAAGATGATGATTGTGTAAGTTTCCCATTCTTCTCCGTCACGGAATGTTGTAAGTGTCATACCTGTACCGATTCCGTCGGGTGTTTCGTATGATACGCTTGATGAATATTCTACATAACCTTCAAGGTCTGCAAGACCGATATCAAGACCATAAATGTAACCAAGCTTTTCATCGATAACCGTTGTTGAACCTTCTGCCGCTTTGAAATAACCCTGGAGCTGTGGAATTACAATTGTTTCGCGTGAAAGTTCTTCGCCACATACTGTACAGTAAACTACTGAATCGTATGAACCTGCCTGTTCGTATGTTGCTTCTACTCTGTTTTCTTCAACAGCTTCTGCTTCTGTATGGCCGAGAGCATCAATTTCATATGTGTCACGGGACAGTTCAACTTTTTCTTCACAGCATGTGCAGTAAACTACCATATCATATGAACCGGCTTCTGTGCACGTTGCGTCAATTCTGTTTTCTTCAACTGCTTCACCTGCTGTATGACCAAGTGCTTCAATTACGAATGATTCACGTGAAAGTTCTTCACCGCAAACTGAACAGTAAACTACCATATCGTAAGAACCGTCGTTTACACAGTCAGCAGCAACTTCATTTTCTTTAACTGCTTCGCCGTCTGTATGACCAAGTGCATCAACAACTTCCTGTGCTACGAAAATTTCACCGCAAACTGAGCAGTATTCCCCTGCTGTAAGACCTGTATTCACGCAATCAGGTGCAACTGCTTCGTTGATTTCTAAAGTATGACCTGAAGTTTCAATAACAACTGTTTCGCGGGACAGCTCTGTGTTACACAATGTACAATAAACCACTTTATCGCAAGAACCGTTTTCTGTGCAGGTGGGAGCAACTACATTTTCATCAACCGCTTCACCTTCAACGTGGTCGCAGGGTACAACGTATGAATCTGTAAGTTCTTCATATTTTGCTGTGATAGATTCTGTCATAGCATCAATTTCAGCCTGATTACGGATTGTAAGAGTATCATCATTATACATTTCTGTACCTGCTGCCACAAGTGCCTGATATTCAGCGAGAATATCCTGATTGTAATATTCAGGTGTGTCGGAAAGTTCTGCATCAATTGCCGCTTTAAGATTTTCTTTGTCTGCACCTTTGAGAACAAGTGCATTTATTGCATCGTCAAGGGCTGTTGTAAGAGCATCAACTTCAGACTGTCTGCTTGTTCCCCATGGGTTTGTTTCGTTATCCGCTACAGCCGCTTCTGCATTTGCTATGGCTTCAAGAAGTGCTGAACTGTCAACATAAAAATCGCTGTTTATTTCTTTTGCTTCCTGAAGTTTTAAAGAAAGTGCCGCAAAGTCAGCCGGAATCAGTTCAAGTTTTTCAAACGCATCTCTGACTGCTTCAGCCATTGCGTCAACTTTGTCCTGCTCGAGTACAGTTTTTGTATAATCAACTGCTGCGAATGCATCTTCAACTGCCTGCCATGAAGCAGGTGTATAGTCGATTTCATTAAGTTCTTCAAACTGAACCTTCATTTCATAAATTTCTAAATAATCAGCACCGTCAGGATGAGCATTTTCAATTGCCTTCTGAAGATTTCGTGCCATTGCATCAACTGCACCCTGATAGAGAATTGAATAGCTCTTTGTTACCATAAGCTGTGCTTCTCTTACAAGTTCAACAGCTTCTGCATCATAATCTTCTTCGTGGGCAATAAGCTCATCAGCTATATCGTAAAGCGCATTTACACGTGTATAGTCTGCAGTTTTGAGCTGAAGGTTGTTATACATTGTCTGGAGAGATCTTGCTGCTGAATCAATTTCAGACTGTGTTGCTTTGGGATTATTGAGAACACGCAGTGCATCTGCATATGCTGTCTGGAACTGTGAGAAACCTGAACGGTAATACCAGCCCTGAGGATTTACACCTTTTTTCTGTGTACGTGTTGAGGGTGTGTCAGGGTCGTTTGTCATAACATATTCGATAAGTTCACGCAAAGCACCTTTATCAACCATATGGAAAGTCATTGCTGTAGGAACTGTTGCTGAAGAAGTAAGGTTAAAGCCAAGCAGACCGCCATTGAACATATATGAATAGTATTTTGATGTAACTGTATAAGATGAACCATCTGTAATATTTGCAATTGAACCGTTAAGACGATAGGTGTAAAGTTCCTGATAGGAGCCTATACCTTTTGTAACAGTTGTCATAGTTGCATTTTTTTCAAACTGTTTTACGCCGTTATCTTTTTTTGCAGGAATAGTAATACCAAGCGTATTCTGTGCAGTTGAGTTGTTTGTTGTAACTGCTTTAGTTACATTGGCACCTGATGAAACCCATGTGTCTGCAATAGCTGTGTAGGGAGTGGATTTTCCTGTATCTATAAGGTTGCCTACATTTATATTGATTCTGAGACCTAAATCGCTGAGTTTAGTTATTGAAGATGAGTCAATATAAACATGAGCTACTGTTGTGCCTGTTGTGAAAACTTCAACATTCTTGTCTGCCCACAGCCAGACATCTTCAACATGCTCTTCTTTGTAAATTGATGTGTTATAGCCTGAAGCAACATTTTCGATGAATTCACCTGTTGCAGGGTTATAAACACCATATGTGCTGTAAGGATGTTCAGAGCTTGTTGACATATTTGCAGGCTGTTCATAATAAACGTTTTTACCGAGAACACGTGTGTTTGCAGCTGCCATTGCAACATACCTTTCAAGCAAGCTGGTATTACTTGTAATATCGCATTTTGCCTCTGCAAAAGAACCGCCGTTTGCAATTCCTTCAACAAATGATACGCATTTTTCCTGATATGCGTTGCCGTCTGTCCATGAATAGTCAATAGTAAAAATAAGTGCAGAGCCTGCTTCTGCAGTGCCGCCTGTTACTTCGCATGTATATGTACCGGATGAAGAATTATAAACAAGGGATGAAAGTTTAACAGTATTGTTACTGCATGTGATTCCGTTGACAGTAACGCCATCTGTGTTTGATTTAAATGTAAGTTTTGTTGCCGAGGGAGTTTCGCCTGCATAAGCCTGGGCTTTGTACGAACCTGAAAGTTCAGGCACACCAGAAGGAGTTGCTTTGACAATTTTATTACCCGGCTCTACTGAGTTGGCTGCTTTTGCAACTCGTGTAACGGGACTGCAGGTAAATATCACGTCAGGACGTTCAACCGGTGTCAGCACAATTTCTTCAAAAAATGTTGTGCTTACGCCTGAAGCTGTTGTTGTGAATCCAACTGAAAAGGCGGAGAACACAATCAAAAGAGCCATCACTGAACTGAAAATTCGCTTGGTAAGTTTCATTTGAACATACCTCCTCAACATATATATAATATTAGTCTATCATAGTATTGCATAATATTCAAGGTGTAACCCCGATTTTTTTGTCAACCTTGTCTATTAAATCAATCAAAAAAGACTTGCTCTCATTACGTGTACAACACTTTACCCTTAAATATTTATTTAGTTATTTTTTTACCGCCTAACCCCTATACAAAAGCATATAAAAGAGACTTAGTTTTCATTGAGTGAAAATTAAGTCTTTTCGTTTTACTTTTTGTTAACTTTAAAATATTTCTTTACCTTCTTTAAAAGCTTGCTTTGCTTCGTTAAGGCTCATTATATTATCCATATTTTTTATACCCGGGTTTTCTTCTTGCCATATATCGTGACACCAATTACAAACCGGACAAATATCGTAATCTTCTCTAAATATGTGACTTTCACATACCGGACATCGACATGTAAAAACAACTTCATCTTCAAGAATCATTTCATTTACTCCTTATTGAATATGTTATTATTTCAGATAATATTTCTTATTGTGTTCATTGAGTGAAAATTAAGTCTTTTTGTTTTACTTTTTATTAAATTAAATAATTTTTTTACCTTCTTTAAATGCTTTTTTAGCTTCATTTAGGCTCATAAAATTTCCACAATGTTGCCAGTCCGGATACGCCTCTTGAGTAACATCATTAGCCCAGTTACAAACGGGACAATCCTCAAAAGGCTCGGTAAAACTATGTTTTTTACACACAGGACACAAGTGTGGAAAAACAACTTTATTTTCAACAATCATTTTGTTTACTCCTTTCTGAATACAGTATTTTTCAGATAATATTTTCTTTTATCAATTCAAATTCATTTATCGGATATAAATAATCTTCTTCTGATTCATCAATCACTCTGTAACAGTCTAATTCCGTTCCCAGACATTCATATATTGCTCCATAAGTTAAATCTGTACAATTTTCACCTACATATTTTACTTTCATCCTAATACCTCATATAAAATCAATCACATCCGTGCTTACCGCATTTCAAACACGTCTTATATAAAACCTCTCTGTCCCTCTCAGGTACTAATTTATCATTTTTAAAGAAACGAGCTGACACCATAAACATATCATAGCATTCACATTCATCAACCACTCTGTTATAGAAAGGACAGATATACTCTTTAATCTCTGTAAAATTCTCTTTCCCCATAGATTTCTTTTCACTTTTTATAATAATTTACAATTTTAAACTGTTCAGTTTCTTCCACTGTTATATCCTACATTTCTCTGCCCTTTGCCATTTCAGCCAATATATATCTGCCCAAAGGCGGAAGAACATATTCTTCTTTATAACCTGTATCTCCACGGCAATACAAGCCATCCGCAATATCATCTAACTTATTAAATTTCTTTTTATTTATATCCATTGTTTCCTCATGATTATAATGTTTCTATATATTTACTTAAGTCAAAATCAGCCCTGGCATAAATAAATTCTTCTTCAATATCATTTATGATTGTAATATTTTTGTCAGTTGATTTATAAGGTTGTATCATGCTCATATCAAAATCAATCAGCAGATCTTGTTTCTCAAGTCCGGGAAATATTACTTCAATCAAACGACAGATTTCGAAAAATTTTGCTCTGTCGCTTTCCGTGCACAGATGAAAATCTTGCATATTTTTCATCACTTCACCTATATATCAATAAATTTCTTTACCTTCTTTAAATGCTTGTTTAGCTTCATTAAGGCTCATTATATTAGCTCCACCTTCTCCACCAATATCCGGTTCTTCATTCTGAAACCAATCATTTTCCCAGCCACAGACTTTACACACTTCAAAAGCTGCAACAACCGATTTACCACAACAAGCACATATATTACTTTTATCTAAAAAAGCATTTAATTACCTCCGATTATTATTACTACATTTTTACAATTCAGGCTTAAATACGGTAACAATAAAATCTTTTACCTATGTATCAATAAATTTCTTTACCTTCTTTAAATGCTTGTCTTGCTTCGTTAAGGCTCATAATGTTATCCATCTTTTTATCATCCGGATACATTTCCTGTAAAAAGCTGTGGCACCAACCGCAAACCGGACAATATTCATCCCACTTCATAAACCAGAATTCATCACATACCGGGCACAATCTTACTTTTATCGGTTCTTCCATTTTCTGCTACACCTATCGTTAATTTTTGTTAATTCAATAAAATTATAGTTCTGACAAATCCGCCATGCAACAAATATAATTTCCAAAGTCCCATTATCGGGACTTTATTTTATTCTGAGTAAAAGAAAAAGCCTTATCCCGAAGGACAAGGCTTTTGTTGATTTATAAAGTTTTGATAACTTATTTGCTCATTGCTTCCTGAACTGCAACTGCGCAAGCAACTGTCATACCAACCATGGGGTTGTTACCTGCACCGATAAGTCCCATCATTTCAACGTGAGCAGGAACTGAAGATGAACCTGCAAACTGAGCATCACCGTGCATACGGCCCATTGAGTCTGTAAGACCGTAAGAAGCAGGACCTGCTGCAACGTTATCGGGATGGAGTGTACGGCCTGTACCGCCACCTGATGCAACTGAGAAATATTTCACGTTGTTTTCCATAGCATACTTTTTGTATGTGCCTGCAACGAGGTGCTGGAAACGTGTGGGGTTAGTTGAGTTACCTGTGATAGAAACGTCAACGCCTTCGTGTTTCATAACTGCAACACCTTCAAGAACGTCGTTTGCACCGAAGCAACGAACGAGAGCTCTTTCACCGTCTGAGTAAGGTGTTGTGTTAACGATTTTGAGTTCGCCTGTGAAGAAATCATATTCTGTTTCAACATATGTGAAACCGTTGATTCTTGAAATGATCATAGCAGCGTCTTTGCCAAGACCGTTGAGGATAACTCTGAGGGGTTCTTTACGAACTTTGTTTGCTGTTCTTGCAATACCGATAGCGCCTTCTGCTGCTGCAAAAGATTCGTGACCTGCAAGGAATGCGAAACATTTTGTATTTTCATCAAGAAGCATAGCTGCAAGGTTACCGTGGCCGAGACCAACGCTTCTCTGTTCAGCAACTGAACCGGGGATACAGAAAGCCTGGAGGCCTTTACCGATTGTTGCTGCAGCTTCACTTGCTGCTGTGATACCTGATTTAAGTGCAAGAGCAACACCGAGTGTGTAAGCCCATACAGCATTTTCAAATGCGATAGGCTGAACACCTTTAACGATTGCTTCTACATCAATGCCTTTTTCAAGGCAGAGTGCACGTGCGTCTTCCAAGCTGGCAATACCATACTCAGCAAGACATTTTTCAATTTTGGCCATTCTTCTTTCTTTGCCTTCAAATCTAACTTCGTTAGCCATTTTTCATGTCCTCCTTATATGATATTATTCTTCTCTGGGATCGATGTACTTAGCAGCATCTGCGAAACGACCGTAGCTGCCGATATTTGCTTTGTAAGCTTCATCGGGAGTTTTGCCGTGGCGGATGTCTTCAAGCATCTTACCAACTTTTACGAATTCATAGCCGATAACCTGGTCGTCAGCATCAAGAGCCATTCTTGTAACATAACCTTCAGCCATTTCCATGTAACGAACGCCTTTTGCGTTTGTTGAGAACATTGTACCAACCTGTGAACGGAGGCCTTTACCGAGGTCTTCAAGACCTGCACCAACGGGAAGACCGTCTTCTGAGAATGCAGACTGTGTACGGCCATATACAAACTGAAGGAAGATTTCTCTCATAGCAACGTTGATAGCGTCGCAAACAAGGTCAGTATTAAGGCACTCAAGGAGTGTCTTGCCGGGAAGGATTTCTGCTGCCATAGCTGCAGAGTGAGTCATACCTGAGCAACCGATTGTTTCAACGAGAGCTTCTTCTACAATACCTTCTTTGATGTTAAGAGTAAGCTTACATGTGCCCTGCTGAGGTGCGCACCAGCCGATACCGTGTGAAAGACCTGAAATATCTTTGATTTCATAAGCCTTTACCCATTTTCCTTCTTCAGGAATAGGAGCGGGACCATGGTGAGGACCTTTTGCTACCATGCACATTTTTTCAACTTCATGTGAATAGTTCATTTGAACATTCCCCTTTCATAATTTTTAACAACTAATTATATAATATTTTCCTATCTTTGTCAATTAAATTGACAAATCATTAACAACTTTTTTTACATCAAACCAGAATTCAACACCGTTTTCTTTGTTGTCGCATCCGAACTGCATTGAATGCATATTCTGGATGGCTGCTACGATTGAAAGCCCTATGCCGAAACGTCCTTCCTCCCTGCGGTGTGATTTATCTCCGCGGAAGAAATTGCTCCACATTTCTTCAAGTGTTTCCTTTTGAATATTTTTGCCCGTATTGAACACTCTTATGCGATAAACCGAATCTGATTCTTCGGCACTTATTCTGATTATCTTTTCTTCACCCTCACAGTGGCTTAACGCATTTGAAAAATAATTATTAAGCACCATGCTGATTTTCTGCTCATCTGCAAAGCCTGTCATATTTTCAGGCAGAGATACATCAAGCGAAATATCTTTATCGCTTACAATTTTCTTCTGTGCCGAAACATATTCTTCAATCATGTTATTTATTGAAAACTCAGCTTCATTGAGCTTGTACGTACCGCTTTCATAATAAGAAAGCTCAAGCAAATCAAGCACAAGTGTGTTCATACGTTTTGCTTCTTCAATAATAACATCAAGATATTCTTCGTTATCCTCCGGATTATCACTGATGCCCAGCTTCAGACCTTCCGCATAACCCTGAATAATCGCAATTGGAGTTTTCAGCTCATGTGACACGTTGGAAACAAATTCTTTTCGTGATTTTTCCATTTTATGTTCATGCTCGATATCAATTTCAAGCTGACGGTTTTTCTCCTTCAGGTCGCCCATTGCTTTTGAAAGAGAATCTGACATTGAATTTATGTTTTCGGCAAGCTGACCTAATTCATTTGTGGACTTTGCAACGCATTTCTTTGAGAAATCCATTTTCGCCACATGCTTTGTCACTTCATTCATTTCTATAAGCGGACGCGTAAATCTCCATGAATAAATAAAGAAAACTATCATCAGCGCAACACCGATAACACAGATTACAATACGCATAATATCCGATGTATACTGTGCGTTTGATTCAATAATATTTTTCTGCGCATAGACATTGATTCTGTCTCCCGTTTTCAGAACGGACTGATAAACCACATATTCAATATCACTTGCAGTATCCTTGCCTATCATGTACACGCCGTTGTCTGAAATGCGGAAGCTTTCCAAATCAACAAGGTTCCTGGCATTTGCAAAATCGAACATCCAGTGTTTGTTTTCCTCAAAATCGAAAACAAAATGCTTCCTTAAATCATTCATGGCTGTGCTATACAACAGCATATTTGAATTGCCGCGGAAAATCTCAATATATGACGTGTCTGCGCTTTCAATTTCCTTTACTTCATCATAAAAGGAAGCAGAAGAAAGGTCGATATCATTAATCTGATATACTATTCTGCTCAAGTCCGCCTGGGTTCTTGCATAAAACAATGTTTCAATGAAGGTGGAATTAATAATAAGCAGAAATGATACCATCAGAAACACAATTGTAAGCAGCTGAATAAAAAGCTGAAGCATGACGCTTTTATTCTGTGCTTTCGGAAATAACAAATGAAATTTTTTCATCAGTTTACCTCTATTTTATAACCTGTTCCGTATACGGTTTTAAGATGTTTATTGCCCCATTCTCCAAGCTTTGTACGCAAACGTGCAACGTGAGAATCAACCGTTCTTATATCACCGACATAATCATAACCCCAGATATCATCAAGAAGCTGTTCTCTTGTAAAAACTCTGCCCGGCATGGAAACCAATTTCAAAAGAATGTTATATTCTTTCAGAGCAAGTGAAACAGGCTGCTTATCAACCAGAACTTCATGCGCTTCTTCATTGATTGTAAGGTTTCCGACAGATTTGCAATTTGACGAAACGCTACCCTGCCTGTCAGTTCTTTTTATTAGCAAGCCCACACGTTTCATCAGCACTGCAGGACTGAACGGCTTTGTAACATAATCATCTGCACCTACTTCAAAGCCCATAAGTTCGTCAAATTCCTGACTGCGGGCAGTCAACAGAATTATGGGAACATTGGAAGATTTACGTATTTCACGGCACAAAGACCATCCGTCCATATTCGGCATCATTATATCAATAATCATCAGTGCTGTATCAGGATTTTCTTTAAATAATTCAAGTGCAACATCGCCGTCATCAGCTTCAAGAGGTTCATATCCTTCTTTTTTCAGGAAATCGCAGACAAGTCTTCTGATCCTTGCCTCATCATCCGCTACGATTATTTTGTTCACACAGAACACTCCCTCGTATAGTTTTATGCCATTATTTTACCACAACAAAAATAATAACTCAACTCATTTAATAATCAGTTTACAAAAATTCATAATCAATGTAAAAATGGAACATCTTCCCATATATCTATAGAATTTTCAGTTACCTTGCAGTTCTTCACTATAATCTCAACACCTGATTTTTCCGCTTCACGCAAAGCATCGCCGAATGCTTTATGAGTAATATCATTAGGTTTAAAGCCTATCACTTCTTCCAGCTGAATTACAAACAGAACAAAGGCTTCATAACCCTGTTTTTTAAGAGAAATAAGTTCATTTATATGCTTTACTCCCCTTTCTGTGGGAGCATCGGGGAACATTGCCACACCATCGTTTTCCAGCGTAACACCTTTGACTTCAAGGAAAATTTTTCTTTCCCCGTCTTCGATGTAAAAATCAAAACGTGATTTGCCTTTGGTAACCTCCCGTTTAATCACCGCACCTGAAGAAAACATTTCACTTTTTTTCAGCCATTCTTCCGCAACATCATTGGGAATCTGTGAATCCATGTTAATAAGCTTATTGCCTTTTTTCACAGCAACCAGATCATATTTTGTTTTTCTCAAAGGATTTGAAGAAAAAGAAAGAAAAACCTCTGCATTTTCAGTTAAAAGTTCACGGCATCTGCCTGTATTTTTCACGTGTACAGTTTCTTCATTGCCGTCAACTGTCACTTTTGCTATAAATCTGTTCGGACGAGATAAAAATCTGCCTTTCACAATTTTTTCGTATTTCACTTTCTTTCCTCCAAAAAAAGGCAGGAAAACCTGCCTTTGAATTAGTTTGTGTTAATTAATTTTTCAGTAATGACCGGTGTGACAAAATCGAAAAACAGCACTCCGTATTTTTTGCCTTTTTCAAGGGGATAAGCCAAAAATTCTTTATTGATATATTTTGAATTAAAACGCGGTATTATAGGCAACCCTGCTGTTGACAAAAAGTTGAACGTAAGTGCTTCACTTTCATTTTCAAGCAAAGGCTTAACTGCTTTTTCCCATTTTATTGTGCGTGTAAGATTATATCTGTCCTGAACAAGCACCATATCTTTTCCGTCAGGAGAAAACACATCAGGTGTTGTTTTGTCTCTTCCGCCGTGGTCAGGCATCATCGTGAAATCAATACCCGCTTCATCTCTCAACGAATCTGTTCTTCTGATAAGCACAATTTTGCCTCTTATTTCACCAAGAGCCGGAATTCTGTTCTCTGTAAAAAATGCTTCCTCGTTATTCTCAATAAAAAACTTAAAAAGCATTTCAAGGCATCTTGCACTGTTTTCGCCTGAATCCATTTTGAAAAGCATCATAACAGTTTCTGACGGATTTTCATGCAGAAACATAAGCATCTCACTTACAACATCAAGAAGCTGTAGCTGTTTGCCGAATCGGCTTTCTTTACATTTACAGAAAGCATGAACAAGTTTCATTCCGTTGACTCTTATATCAAAGCATCTTACTCCCATGTAAAGCTGTTCTCTGATTGTAAAAGACTGACAGCTTGAAAAGAGAGAAAAATCACAGAATTTTGTTGTTGAATCGTGAGTTGCAGGAATATTGATATCCTTCAGAGATTTTTCATCTCCGATATTTTTCATCCAATTATTTAAGCTCATACACATTCTGCCCTTCATCTGCATACATAAACTGAGGATAAAGAGGATTTGATGTAACTGAAACCTGAGTTTCGCTTGACAGGATGTACATTATGAAATCACTGTAGGTTGAATCAAGCTGACACGCAATATGCGGTGCATCCTTTACAAACCATGTGTAGTCAGGATAAAGGCAGGTTGAAGCATCAATCATCTTATCTGCTGAAACGTATTTGCCGGGTTCTGTATCTAATGTTTTGCCGTGTTCGCTGACAGTAGCACCGCCTGCCATAAGTGCAGTTTCCAGAATTCCGTCACCCTGTGTTGTTGCACGCGGATAAACAGGAACAAGGGGTGAATTATAGTTAGCAACGAATGCGATTTTCATGCCGTTGTTTACTGCTTTTTCAAGCATTTCGTCACGTTTGCGCATCATTTCCTGCAGAGCTTCTGCTCTTTCCAGAAGCTTTGCGTATTTTTCTTCTTCGCCCTCAAAGCAATATTTTTTTGCTGCTTCATATTCGTCTGTCTGAACGAGAGCCCACAGAACGGGCATTGTTGCAAAATTGGGTTTAAGAACATTTTCAAATGCGCCTTCTTTAAGGTCATCCACAACGTTTCCCACGATTGAGCAGAGCAGATCCCCGATTTTTGTAATTTCTGCAAATTTCATAAGTCCTTCAAGGTCTGTACCCTTGGCAAGGCCATTCAGGAAATTCATTGCAGCATCGTTTGTAAGTTCAATATTACCAGTAAGAATATCGCTGACAACGTAAGCACCGTAAACTGTTGAACACAAAAATACGCAGGAATTAATTTTATCTGTACCATACTCAGTCATGTAGGCAACCGTTTCCACACCGCCCATACTGCAACAGATTATGTTTACTTTATCACTGTTTGCTTCTTCCATGGCAAGATTCACCATATCATTAAGACCGTCCGCAATATCACGGGGGTCAAGACGCCAATCATAATAGTAAAAATATGTATGGTCGGAGCCGAACTGTTCCATACAGCTTGCAACTACGCCGTCTTCAGCAAAAGCAGTAGGTTGAGCCTCTGTAAAACGCTCGTAATTACCTGCTGACAAAGGATATGAGTTGTCAGTTGATACATTATAAACTGAAATACCGTCTTCATCGCAGGAATAGCCTTTTAAAATATCGGAAGCGTAATCAAAAACTGACATCACAAAACCGTCAGCATCCATGAAAACTGCTGTTTTTACAATGCCGAGGACAAGAGCCTTTATTATTCCGCCTGCATTGATTTCTCCAAGAGTCGAACGCTCATTTTCAGTGCCTTTATCAATTACAAGACCTGCAAAATTCATTCCCGAAACTACAACTGTGGGAATGGCTGAATCTTCTTCAGCAGCACCGTAAACCGAAACAGATGTCAGCACCGCAATAATTACTGCAAGGAAAACTGAAATTACTTTTTTCATACACGCCACCTCATATTATGCAAAAATTACCTGCATATATTTTAAAACATTTTACATAGATATGTCAATACGGATAAATTGTAATTTGTCGGTATAATTAATTTTAACATTGTAGGGTTTGGCGCTTGACGACAAACCGTTAATTCACGTGCATATTTGCGGAACGTCGGAAACCGCCGTTCCCTACGATATTAATTTTAAACAACCATATAAATTATAATTTATATGTGTCAAGTGAAAAGTTGAAAATGGCCCCCTTGCCTAAAGGGGGCTGGCAAAACCGTAGGTTTTGACTGGGGGATATTGCAAAAAAGTTTAATGAAATCAATGTAATAATATCCCTCCGTCTT
>JAGBHV010000017.1 GCA_017935325.1 Clostridia bacterium | reverse complement strand
CAGGACCAAGGCCCTGCCCTACGAGTGTTAAAATTAAATTGAGATTTCGTAGGGATCGGCGTCCTCGATGACCTGTTAAATTATGCGTAATTTTCAGGCGGACGCCCAATGGGCGCCCCTACGATGTTAAAATTAATTGCACAATAAATTATAATTTATATATTAAAAACTAATTATGGGCACTGAACTGACGAATTTTCATAAAACTAACATCAGTGATAGCAGAAAATCTCCCCTTGAAAACGCAAGGGGAGATGTCATTTTCGCAAGGAAATGACAGAGGGGTTTTTTCGTTGAAAATTATAATTTACATATAATAAACGGAAAATAAAATGGCTCCCTTTATTCAAGGGAGCCTTCGTTCATTTTACTTATTCAACTGTAGCCAGTCTCATTTTTGCTTCTTCGTACATTTCGAAAATCTTATCAAGGTTTGAATAGTTTTCCATCTGAATGAGATTTTTCTCTGCATTGAGATAGGGCTTTGCAGCAGTTACAAAGTTTGTAATTGCATCTGATTCTGCGTTTGCCTTAGCTTTTACAATTTTCTTTTCGGCCTTAAGCTTTGCAATTTCTGCTTTCAATGCTGCTGAATCAATGCTACTGTCTTTCTTTGCTGCAGAAAGTTTCAGATAAAGTGATTTCATTTCTCTGTCAATCTCATCTTCTCTTTCATACAAAACGTCTATAATGCTGTAGTCGGGTTTTTCAAATTTTTCACCGCCGGAATAA
This sequence comes from Clostridia bacterium, assembly GCA_017935325.1. Taxonomy (GTDB): domain Bacteria; phylum Bacillota; class Clostridia; order Oscillospirales; family Acutalibacteraceae; genus SIG575. The sequence continues at coordinate 16,484 of JAGBHV010000017.1, read as the reverse complement.
TATTTTCTGATTGCTCTATAAGCGTACTTTTTATTCTTAGCAGTTTCAACAGCAACTGAACGGGCTTCTTTTTCTTGCTTTGTTGATTTCGGCATAGCCTTTGCATTCTGAATTTCAACTTTGATTTCGTTCTTATCCATAGTAAGAAGTCCTGAAAGACCGTTTGCATAAACTTTCTGCCACTGTTCAATCTGACCTGCATAGACAGGATTCGAGAATTTATCAAGTTCATCGCACACAAACTTTGAAATTTCTATTTCATCGTTATATTTTATATCTGCATAGTAATCCTTTTTGGCTTCTTTTCTCATCGCTTTGTTATGTATTGATTTATAGGATTTTTTGCTTACTTCTTTAGGAGTGAACTTTGATTTGAGTCTTGCATTTTCAATAAGGTCGATTGTGTCTACAAGATCCTTATCTTTAAGAACACCGTTACCATAGTCTTCAAACAATGCACGCACTTTCAGTACTCTGATAACAGATTCCTGCTTCTTCTCGTTAAAATCGTACCAGAAATAAGGAACAACGTTCATTATAGCACCGAACACTGAGAAGATAATAAGCACATGAAGAAGTGACAGAAGAATGTCAGGGTCGTACAATGCAGAATAAGCATTACTGTAGTTATCCTGTCCGTTAGCATACTGCTCTGCAAGAAGCTGACCTACTGTTTTTCCGTCGCCTAAAACTCTGTTTAAAATTTCAGGGTTTGAAGTAACTATTTTTGCATTCTCTTTTGTAATACCGCCTTGCTTATAAATTGCAGGAAGAACTGCAGAAGTAGCAAGTGTAATAACCGTACCGATTGTTCCCACTGCAGAGAACATACCGTCAATTCTTTCGCCTGATTTATACTGCTGATAGTCTCTGATATCTGCCTGGATTGCAGGGTTGAGAATATGAGCAAAGGAGCCCATGAAAGCATTGAGGTACATACAACCGAGAACAAGCCATATTGTAGCTCCGCTAAGCTTGCTTGTTATAGGAAGCATGATAAGAATGAAAACAACGTTAAACAAATTAGTTATAACAAGGACTGATTTTTTACCCCATTTCCTGATAAAGAAAGGAGCAAGAAGCATACCCCACAAAGAAGCATTGCCGTAAACAGTTTTGATAAGACCAAATGCTGTACCTGAACAAGCACCGCCATAGTTATAAAGCCAGTCCATAATGTTATAGAAAGCAGATTCCAGGAAACCAATCCAGCCTGCGAGAGAAATAATCCAGAAATATTTATTCTTTGCAACTTCTCTTAACGCATCGATAAATCTGATTTTCTGAACATGTGTTCTTGCCTGAACAATTTTTTCTTCCGTATTTTTATAAACTACCATACAAAGCAGAATACCGCCCACAGCAAGAATCGGGTAAACAAGTCTGTAAACACGTATATCCGTCATATTTGTGTGGAATACATGCTCCGCAATAATGGGAGTAATAAGATTTACGATTGTGGGAGCAAGAGAATAAACAACACTCTTGACTGATGCTACGTCTGCACGCTCCTGAGTGTTCGGAGAAAGAACATGAATAAGGTTTTCGTAGCCATCGTAGAAGAAATAATAGAAGAAATGAAGCAAAAGGTTAAACAGCATTATAAGGGCACATTTTACAACATAAGCATAACTCTCGCCGAAAATTTCTCCGGAAGGAAGAATGTCACCCAACGCTTTATAGGGGAACCATACCATACCAACAGAAATAATCGCTGTAGGTATTGCCATAGAAACTATGTAAGGCCTGTATTTACCCGCTTTGTTACGGGTATTATCGATAATATTTGCTCTGATACCTGTAAGGAAAACGTTGACGACAACAGCGATAACATACATTATGTACATATCGTCAGGGTCAACACCCAGGGTGCTTGAAATAAGTGTATTGCCCATACCGAGAATGCAGGCAGAACCGATTGTAATAATCATATATGCACCGATACCGCCGCCCGAATACGAGGCAATTTCCTTAAAGGTCATGTGCCGTCCTTCCATAGGAACATTCCAATAGGTTTTAAGATTTTTAAGTAAACTGAATAATTTGTTTTTTAAATTCAAACTAAAACCCCTCCCATTTATAGATAATATATATTATACCAAAACAATATAGTTTTTGCAATATGTTGCGTGAGTTTTATTTTTGTGGTATAATGAAAAATAATTTCATAAAATGGTTACGGAGGTGGTTAACATAAACTGCTGTGTAACCGATTTGAGATACAAGGAAGTTATAAATAATGCCGACGGCACAAGACTCGGCTGTGTAAACGATGTTGAAATTGACACATGCAACGGCTGTGTTATTTCAATCGTAATTTACGGTCAGGCCAAATGCTTCGGACTTTTCGGCAGAGCCCCTGATATTAAAATCTGCTGGAGCGATATATGTGTTATCGGCGAAGATACAATTCTTGTAAAATTCTGTCCGCCTGTCTGCAATGAAGTAAGGCAGAAAAAACGCGGAAGATTCTTTGATTCTTTTTTTAATTGAGGTTGTTCGGGATGTTTAAAAAAACTATCGTTTTAATCTTAATATGCCTGCTTTCTTTCAGCTTCGTTTCCTGCAAAAACGAAGAAATCCCCAGAACTTCTGCACTGAAGGAATCCGCTTTTATATCAAGCGAGGTTGAAAAAGAAACCACCCTTACATACGACGTGTATGAAGATTATGTAATTATAACAGGCTCTCTCTCCCCTTTTGAAACTCTTGTTATTCCCGAAACCCTTTCAGGCAAAGAGGTAAGAGCAATTGACAAAGACGCATTCCGCGACATGACAACGCTCAGAGCCGTTACAATTTCCGATACGGTTAAGGAAATCAGAGAAAATGCTTTTTCAGGCTGTACCGCCCTGGATAACGTTGTTCTGCCTGAATATCTGTATTCAATCGGCACTTCTGCGTTTTTTGCAAACACATCGTTGCTGAGCATCAGAATTCCTTTGGGAACAAAAATTATCGGTGCATATTCTTTTGCAGACTGTTCATCACTTAAAAATGTGTTCATACCCAATGGTGCGGAATCTATAGGCGGAGGTGCTTTCCTCAATACGCTCTGGCTTGAAAACAAAGAAGAAAAATTTGTAACCGCAGGGCAGAATGTGCTGATACATTACAGCGGAAGTGACGAAGAAGTTAAAATTCCCGACGGTATAACAGAAATTTCAGCCTTTTGCGAAAACTTTTTCACAAAGAGCATTATTATTCCCGAAAGCGTTGAGAGAATCGGCACATATGCTTTTCTCAACTCGTCAATTACATCTGTTACGCTTGGCGAAAATATCAGAGAAATCGGCGACAGTGCTTTTGACGGTTGCCTAAATCTGGAAGAAATCAGGTTTAATGATAGAATCGAAACTATCGGCGATTTTGCTTTTACGGGATGTCAGGCAATTAAAAAAATCACTCTGCCGAAAAGCGTAAAAGAAGTCGGCGACAGCACTTTTGCAAGATGTGACGGTTTAACAGAGCTTACCTTCACCTCGGCAAAAACAAAAATCGGCAAGGACATCTGCGAAAGCTGTTCTTCGCTGAAAAAAATTGCCTGCCCGAAAAGATCTGATGTTGTTGAATATGCAAAAGAATCAGGTCTGATTTTAGATATTATATAAGAGGTTTTGACGTTGAAAAGAATTGTAACAATCCAGGATATTTCATGTTTCGGCAAATGCTCGCTGACTGTGGCTTTACCGATAATTTCTGCATGCGGAGTTGAGGCCTGCCCTATTCCGACTGCTGTTTTATCTACTCATACAGGGGGCTTCAAAGGCTTTACAATACATGATTTAACAAAAGAAATCACTCCCATTACAGAGCATTGGAAAACTCTTAACATGAATTTCGACGGCATTTACACAGGTTATCTCGGCTCGCCCGAACAGTTAAAAATCGTGTCGGATTTTATTGATACTTTCAAAAAAGACAATACAATTGTTTTCATCGACCCTGTTATGGGCGACCACGGAAAGCTTTATGCCGGCTTTGATGAAAGCTTTGCAAAGAAAATGGCTGTGCTTATAAAAAAAGCAGATATCATTGCACCTAACCTGACGGAAGCGAGCTACCTTTTAGGCGAAGAATACAAGGATAATTATACCGATGAAGAAATCAGGGATATGATGTTACGGCTTTCAGCTCTGGGTGCTGAAACTGTTATTATCACAGGTGTGCGCAGACAGGACAAGCTTGGTGTTTTCGCTTATGAAAGTAAGGAAAACAGATTTACGGAATATTTCAGAGAGCGCATCAATGACACTTTCCACGGCACGGGAGATGTGTTTGCATCTGTCTGTTCTTCTGCCCTTGTAAAAGGATTCAACGTAAAAGAGGCAATAGAAATTGCAACGGACTTTGTTGTAGAATGTATTCTTGCCACAGTGCCTGACAAGGAAAACCATTGGTACAGCGTAAAATTTGAGGAATGTATCCCCTCTCTCGTAAAAAGGATGTTTTGATGAAAAGTTTTGAGATAAAAGAAAACGATGCAAATCAGAGGCTTGACAAATTTCTCACAAAAAGTGTGCCGAATCTGCCGAAAAGCCTTATGTATAAATATATACGCACAAAAAGAATAAAGGTAAATTCAAAACGTGCCGAAATTTCAACAAGACTCAACAAAGGCGATATTGTGGACCTTTACATAAACGATGAATTCTTCACAAAAAGCGAAACAAGATACGATTTTATGTCAGCTTCAAAGAAGTTGAATATTGTTTACGAAGATGAGAATATTATGCTCCTCAACAAATCGGTGGGGCTTCTCTGCCACCCTGATGACAGAGAATATAATGACACTTTAATCACAAGAATAAAACGTTACCTTTATGAAAAAGGCGAATTTCACCCTGATGAAGAAAATTCTTTTACACCGTCTTTAGTCAACAGAATTGACCGCAACACAAGCGGAATTGTTATTGCGGCAAAAAATGCTGAAGCTCTGCGTATTCTGAATCAAAAAATGAAGGACAGAGAACTGCATAAATTCTATTGCCTGATTATTCACGGATGCCCTAAAAAGAAAAAAGATATCCTTACGGGATATCTTGAAAAAGATGAAGATAAAAATAAGGTTACCGTATCAAAAAAAGGCGGAGAAAACAAAAAGGAAATCAGGACAAAATATGAGGTGCTTGAAAGTCGCGGAAATTTAAGCCTTGTAGAGGTTGAGCTGCTCACAGGAAGAACGCATCAGATACGTTCACACTTCGCTTCAATCGGTCACCCCCTTCTCGGTGACGGAAAATACGGCACAAACAAGCTGAATAAAGAAAAAGGCTACAAAAAGCAATGCCTTTGTTCCTATAAACTCACATTCGATTTCAGAACAGATGCAGGTATTCTTACCTACCTTAACGGCAAATCCTTCGAGATTGACGACATCTGGTTCAGAGACGAATTCTTAAACGGAACACTCTGATTTACCGGACAAAAAACACGACAGAAGTTTTCGTTTTGCTTCTGCCGTGTCTTTTTATATTATTTGAATTTTTCCGAAAATGCTTTTTCTATTTTGTCAATCTGCTCTTTCAGGCTTTGCATAATATTGGGATTGTTTTTGAACATACGGTTGAATCTTTTCTTGCCCTTTTTATCTGTACTCTCGCCTGTTATCAGCTTTTTCAGGTCTTTAATCTGGGAAACCACATCTAAATTTTCAGTAACCTTTGATGTATAAGATGAAATTTTCCCTTTAAGAGCCCTGAATTTATCTGCAATTTTTTTAACATCTATTGCGTTCTTAACCGCCCTTGCCAGGTCAAGAATAAAGATAGCAAGAACTACGCACATTACGCCGAGCTTCCATTCATAAGAAACAAGCTCTGCTAATTTTGCGGCACCGAACGGATGAACAAGATAAATCAGAAGAACAGAAAAAATTCCCCAATAACAGCTGTGTTCAAGGCAGATTCTGCCGTGAAGATTGAACTTTTTCTTACTGTAATCCCACCATCTTGCATGGAAAAGCTTTTCCATAAGAAAGCTTGTAAGGTATTCCACAATATCACACACAACAACACCGATGAAGAACACAAGCACCGGTCCTATAAGAATTTTGCCTATACGTATATCCTTACACCACGAAAGGGTTATTAGCATACTTAATGCGCCTGTGCCGTAAATCGGGCAGACAGGACCGAAAAGAAAACCTCTGTTTGTGAACTTTTTATCCTTTATATAACAATAGATTACTTCTGAAATCCATCCTATAATACTGTAAAAGAAAAAGAAAAGTACATATTCTGTTACTTTTTCCATTTTTATTTCTCCCCTTCTACTTCCGAAAAGAATTTTGTGCTTCTCTTTCCGGAGGAACAAATTATAATTTCTTTTGTCGCAACATATTTATCAACAAGGCAGACCAGAATTGCCTCTTTATATTTCGGCGGAATCACGGTAAGCGGAAACATGTGGCGATATATAATATTTTCCTCAAGCTCAGTCAGCTCAAGATTGTTTTTCCTGCTTAATTCTCTTGCGTTTTTCAATGCAAAGCCGGGATGATAATAGCCGTGAAGTCTGTGAGACGGGTCAGGGTCATGCCAGTCATAGTAAAACAAATCGTGAAGCAATGCACCCCTTGCCGTGCGGTAAAAATCAAAACCCAAACGCTTTGAGAGCCTGTATGAAATGTATGATACACTTTTTATATGCTGAATAAGACTTACAGAGCCGTGCTGAATATGGCTTTTCAGGCTCTGGAATTCATCTGTATAATAATAATCCTTTACACAGTCAAAATATTCCCTGTCTTTTTCTTCAGACAGGTTATAGGTTTTTTTATATAAATCGTGAAATCTGCCCATACTATCACCTATAACGTATTCTAAAAAATTTTTTTGTTATACATAAAATATAAATATAAATTTTTTATTAACAAACCTCCGTCAAGATAATATTAAAAAAATTTACATTAAAAGTTCCAAAAAAATCATATGCGATTTATACATTTTGACGTTGTTTTTTTTGTTGAGAGTGCTATAATATTAAGTTAGTAACAGTATATTAATACATTCCGAATAGTGAAAGCGGTGACATAATGGACAACAACATCAGCAACATACTTGAAACTGACAGAAAAGCCCGCCGGCGCCTTGCAAAAGCAAGGGAAGAAGCTCTTGAAAGCAGAGAAAAGCTTGAACGCAACATTGAAAAATACAAAGAAAAAAGAAAGCTTCAGGCACAGAAGGATATTGCCGAAGTGAAAGAAACAGAAGAGAGAAAAATCAAAGCCGCTGTTGAACAAAACCAGAAAACAAATAAAAAAATCTGCAAAAATCTCGACACGCTTTATGAAGAAAACAAAAAAAGCTGGGTAAACGAAATCGTAAAAAGATGCCTTGAAAACTGATTAGGAGGTGAAGACATGGCTCTTTCAGCAAATGCAATACTTACAAAAGTCAGAGCCATGTACGGACGCAGGCTCACACCTGAAAATTATGCTGAACTTTTAAGCTGTTCAAGTGTTTCGGAAGTAGCAAATTATCTTAATACAAACACGCAATACAACGATGTTCTTTCCGATTTACCAACGGGATATGTAAAAAGAAACGTGCTTGAAAATGCATTAAGAAAACATCTTTTTATTCAGTTTGAATCAATTTCCCATTTTGAAAAAGCTATCGGTCAGGAAATGTACAGATACTTTATAATAAGAAACGAAATTGATGAAATCATGTCTTGCATAAGGCTTTTGAAAACGCCGGATAAAGATGAATACTTAATGAAAATGCCCGTTTTCCTAAACGGACTTACAACAATTGATTTATTCCGTCTTGCCAAATCGCAGAACTTTGATGACATAATAAAAAGTGTCAGCAACACAGATTACGAAAAAATTCTCGTTCCCCTTTACCCGATTGACGAAAACATTAATTTTCCCGCTGTGGAAGCTGCGCTGTTTAAATACCTCAATGAAAAAACAGAAGAGCTTTCAAAAAAATCTCTTCCGAAAAAAGAAAGAGAGGAATTTCTCTTTGCTTTGAGAACGGTAAGCGACCTGAAAAATATAACAAACGTTTACCGCCTGAAATTCATATATAAATTTTCACCTGAACAAATCAGAAATTTCGTGCTTGCGGAAGTCAATTCAAATATTGACCCGAAAAAGAAGCAAAAAATAATCGACGCAAAGGATATTGAAGAATTCCGTCAGGCAGTCAATTCCACATGCTACGGCAACGATTTGAAAAAAATCACATCTTACAGCAATATTGAAAATGTCTGCGACAAATTCCTGTGTGAGTTTGCATCAAAAAAACTCCGCTTTTCAACTTACCCTGCCGTTGTAATGTTCTGCTGGATAATACTTGCCGAAAACGAGATTAAAAACATAATACATCTTGCCGAGGCAATCAAATACGGAATTGAACAGGATGAAATCAAAAAACTTCTTATTATAAACCGCGAAGGAGAGTGATGAATAATGGCAATTGCCAAAATGAATTTGGCTAAATTCAGCGGCAAAGCCGACATGCTCGACAAACTGATATGGGATTGCCTTGCTGACGGCAACTTCCACCCCGAACAGGCAAGCCAATATATCTCCGCATCAATGGGATATGTGCCCTTCTATGAAGAAAACCTGTACAGGCAACCCCTTCAGGAAATCAAGGAACTCGCTTCATCAATAGGCTATGAGCTTGATGACAGCGCAACTGAGCGCAATCTGGTGCTTGATGAAGAATCATCGGGCCTTCTGAGCGAAGTGAAGGATGACCTGAAAGCATTGGCTGATGAAAAACAGCTGCTTATTGACCAGAAGACAAGATGTGAAAACGGTATTACTGTTTTTTCGCATTACATAGACCTTGATATCAACCTTGACAAATTGCTTGAAAGTGAATTCATTCAGGTTCGTTTCGGCAGAATGCCCCTTGAAAGCTATGAAAAATTTGTTTCTTCAGAGGCGATTCAGTCAAACCCCTATGTAATGTTTATTCCCTCTTCTCACGATGAACAGTTTTACTGGGGTGTTTACTTCACGCCGAAAGATAAAAAAGAAGAAATCGACAGAATCTTTGCAGGTCTTTACTTTGAACGCTTCAAGGTTCCCGGTGCAGCAGGTACTCCGAAAGATATTATCGAGCATTTAAAGGAAAGCATCGATATTCTCACAAAACAGATTGAAGAAATCGACCGCAGAACAAAAGAACTGCTTGATGAAAACATGCAGGAGCTTGATATACTTTACTCCACCTTATTAGTCCGCAACGAAATATATGAAATGAAGAAAAACGTTGTGGTAAACGGAGAATATTTCTTCTGTGTAGGCTGGGTAACGCGTGCATCAGCCAAAGCACTTAAAGAAAAGGTTGAAAAATTAGACGGAATTTCCATGGAGCTGTGGAAACCTGAAGAAGACACCACAAATACTCCGCCGACCAAACTTAAAAACCTGAAAATTGCACGGCCCTTTGAGTTTTTCATTGACATGTACGGCTTGCCCGGTTACCACGATGTGGACGTAACGAGCTTTGTTGCGGTAACCTACACAATAATTTTCGGGCTTATGTTCGGTGATATCGGGCAGGGCTTTGTGCTTTCAATAGCAGGATACCTGATGTGGAAGTTCAAAAAAATGGCACTTGGCAAAGCCCTTATCCCCTGCGGTATATCATCCATGATATTCGGCTTTGTATTCGGCAGTGTGTTCGGGTATGAGCATTTGCTTGACCCCGTTTACCACGCTCTCGGCTGGAAAGGAAAGCCCCTCGAAGTAATGGACAGCATCAATACGGTGCTTCTGATTGCAATAGGAATAGGCGTAGGCCTTGTGTGCGTTGCAATTCTCATAAACATTTACGCATGCATAAAGCGCAAGCATTTCGGCGAAGCAATTTTCAGCCAGAACGGTATTGTAGGACTTATATTCTACCTTTCGGCTGCGTGCTTTGCATTTAACTTCATGAGCGGACAGACTCTCGTTGCAAATTCAACGCTGGGAATTCTGCTTGCAGTCGGTGCGGTGCTTCTTATGATAAAAGAAATACCAATCGGCATAATCGACAAGCACCCCGATTGGAAACCCGAAAGCATCGGCGACTTTGTAGCACAGAATGTTTTTGAACTTCTTGAATACGTTTTGTCGTATGCAAGTAACACCGTTTCTTTCCTGCGAGTAGGTGCATTTGTGCTTGTTCACGCAGGCATGATGATGGTTGTTTTCTCACTTGCAGGTGAAAGCGAAAACATTTTCGTCATAATCCTCGGCAACATTCTTGTTATAGCACTTGAAGGTTTGCTTACAGGTATTCAGGTGCTTCGTCTTGAATTTTACGAAATGTTCTCAAGATTCTACGAAGGAAACGGCAGACCCTTTAACGCAATTAAAATCAATAAAAATAAATAATCCGGAGGTAAACAAAATGATTACTTTACTTTATGCTCTTATTATCATCCTTCCCGCATTCGCAATTATGACTTCAGCTTTCGTTACAATGAAAAAGCATTTCGAAGGCAGAAACGTAAAAAAATCAATCAGAATGAACCTTGCAACATTTGCAATAGTTGCCGTTGCAGTGTGCACAATGACTGTTTCAGTATCGGCAGTTGAAGCTGACACAGCAAATGCTGCAGAAACTGCACAGACTCAGGTGCAGGAAGAAGCTGAAGAAGAAAAAGATTCATCAAAAGGTCTCGGACTTCTTGCTGCAGGTCTTGTTACAGGTCTTGCAGGTATCGGTGGCGGTATTGCCGTTGCAGCAGGTGCTCCTGCCGCTATTGCTGCTACAAGCGAAAATCCGAAAGCTTTCGGTAAATCAATTATCTTCGTTGCTCTGGGCGAATCAATAGCACTTTACGGCGTTGTTATTTCTATTCTTATCCTCAACAAGATTTAAGTTATGAGAATGTTTTTGTTAAGCGACAGTACAGATACTTTAGCAGGCATGCGTCTGGCAGGCATTGAGGGCAAAAATGCAAGAAATGCAGACGAGCTGAAAAAATTTGCTGAAGAATGCCTTGATACTGACATCGCAATTTTACTTATCACAAACAAACTTGCTGATTCTTCGCGCAGCTTTGTGGATGAACTGAAAACACGCAAAAGTCCTCTTATCGTGGAAATTCCCGATAAAGAGCATTACACCGAAGAACACGATTCCATCACATCTTATATCCAGGACGCAATGGGTATTAAGCTTTAAGAGGGTAAAAAGATGAATAACATAACCGAAAAGAATGTCAGAGAATTTATTGATGCAATGAACCGTGATGCGCTTGAAGAGGTAAATAAAATCAAGACAGAAACAAAAGAGTTCAACGAGCGCGAATACAAGGAAAGCAAAAAACGCATCAAAAGCGACTCTGAACATGAAAAACAATATGAAATTACAAAAATAAAAACGCAGACTAACCGCGAGATTTCACGCCTTGTAAGTGAATCAAGAAAAGAAGTTGCAGATAAACGCAACAATATTACAAAGCAGGTTTTTTCTGAAGCTGAAAACGAACTTGCCGCTTTCACGAAAACAGAAAAATATGCAGACTTTTTATCAATGAGTGCTGCGAAAATAAAAAGTGCTTTAGGCGAAGACAACCTTACACTTTTCTTACGCGAAGAAGATATGAAATATTGCGAAAAAATCGCAGAAGAAACAAAATGCACTTTTGAAATTGATAACACAATCAGAATCGGCGGTCTTAAAGGAAAAAGAGGCAACACTGTTGCTGACGATTCTCTTGATGAAAGACTTGAAAGTCAGCTTGAATGGTTCAAGGCAAACTCAGGACTTACTGTGAGGTGAAAACAATGCACTCTTACGATACAATTTACGGCATAAACGGCCCCGTTGTTACAATAAACGGGCGCACACAGCTTTCAATGATGGAAATGGTTTATGTCGGAAATAAAAAACTCGTCGGCGAAGTTATAGGACTTGATGACGAAAAAACAACTATACAGGTTTACGAAGAAACTACATCACTTAAACCGGGTGAACCCGTTTATCCCACAGGTGCACCTATGAGCCTGACTTTAGGACCGGGCATCATCAGAAATATTTTTGACGGAATTCAGCGCCCGCTTTCTGCAATGGAAAAAGCTTCAGGCGCATTTATAGACAAAGGCACATCTGTCACTCCCATCGATTTTGAAAAAGAATGGGATGTTGAGATTGATGTGAAAATCGGCGATGAGCTGTGCGGCGGCGATATTTACGCCCATTGCGAAGAAACACCCGTAATCACTCACAAAATGATGGTACCGCCCTATCTCAGCGGTACTGTTACAAAATGCATGACTGACGGAAAATACAAGGCTGGTGACTGCATTGTGGAAATCACCGACAAAAAAGGTAACGTACATCAGCTTACACTTTGCCAGAAATGGCCCATCAGAACTCCCCGACCGACTAAAAACCGTCTTGGTGCCAACCGCCCTTTAATTACGGGACAAAGAATTATTGACACACTTTTCCCCATTGCAAAAGGCGGTGCAGCGGCAATCCCCGGCGGATTCGGAACAGGCAAAACTATGACACAGCATCAGCTTGCAAAATGGTGCGATGCTGATATTATCATTTACGTCGGCTGCGGTGAACGCGGAAACGAAATGACGCAGGCTCTGGTTGAATTCGGCGAAATTATTGACCCGAAAACAGGCAAACCGCTGACTGACAGAACAATTCTTATTGCCAACACCTCAAACATGCCTGTTGCAGCACGTGAAGCTTCAATTTACACAGGCATTACACTTGCAGAATATTACAGAGATATGGGATACCACACAGCACTTATGGCTGACTCAACCTCACGTTGGGCAGAGGCATTAAGAGAAATTTCAGGCAGACTTGAAGAAATGCCTGCTGATGAAGGCTTCCCTGCTTACCTCCCCTCACGACTTTCCGAATTTTACGAAAGAGCAGGTTACACAGAAAACTTAAACGGCACAGAGGGGTCAATCACTCTTATCGGTGCAGTATCTCCCCAGGGTTCTGACTTTTCAGAGCCTGTAACGCAGAATACAAAACGTTTCACAAGATGCTTCTGGGCGCTTGATAAAGCTCTTGCTTATTCACGCCATTATCCTGCTATCAACTGGAACGACAGCTACAGCGAATATCTTTCCGATTTAAAGGATTGGTACGATGAAAATGTTGCAACAGATTTCCTGAAGCTGCGTGAAGAATTCTGCTCAATTCTTCTTGAAGAAAACAGCCTGCTTGAAATTGCAAACCTTGTGGGTACTGATGTTTTGCCTGATGAGCAGAAGCTGACAATGGAAATTGCAAGAGTTATCCGCGTTGGTTTCCTGCAACAGAATGCATTCCACAAAGAAGACACCTTTGTACCTCTTGAAAAGCAATACAAAATGATGCAGGTAATTCTTCACCTTTATCATAAAGCTCAGTCAATTATTGCCCGTCAGGTGCCTATTTCAAAGATACTTTCCACAGGAATATTTGACAAACTTGTAAAAATCAAATATGATGTACCTAATGCACAACTGAATTTACTTGACGGATATATAAAGGAAATTGATGAAAAATTAAACTTATTTTTAGTATAAAGGAGGGCTTCTGATGCAGATAAAACGTATAGGACTTTCTTCAATCAACGGCTCTCTTGTGGTTATTGACGATGTTGAAAATCCTCAATATGAAGAACTTGTTCTGCTTGAACTTGAAAACGGAGAACAACGCACGGGCAGAATAGTTAAAATTGACGGTAAACGCGTTGTGGTTCAGGTTTTTGAAGGCACACGCGGAATTTCGATGCACAACGTTACAACGGTGCAGACGGGCAGACCGATGGAAATGCCTTTGTCAGATGAAATTCTCGGCAGAGTTTTCGACGGTCTGGGCAGGCCGAAAGACGGTCTCGGAGAAATTTATCCTAAAGTAAAGCGTGACATCAACGGCTCACCCATCAACCCCGTTTCAAGAATTTATCCGAGAAACTATATAAACACGGGCATTTCTTCAATCGATGCTCTTACAACACTTATCCGCGGACAGAAACTGCCGATTTTTTCAGGCTCAGGCATGAAACACAACGAGCTTGCAGTGCAGATTGTACGTCAGGCTTCAATAGCAGACGATAATGACTTTGCTATTGTTTTTGCTGCTATGGGTGTAAAAAATGACGTTGCGGAATATTTCAGAAAAAGCTTTGAAGAAGCCGATGTATCTGACCGCGTTGTAATGTTTTTAAACCTTTCAAACGACCCGATTATTGAACGAATCATGACTCCCAGATGTGCGCTTACTGCCGCTGAATATCTGGCATATGACCTTGGAAAGCATATACTTGTAATTCTGACAGATATGACTTCATATGCCGAAGCATTGCGTGAATTCAGCTCATCAAAGGGTGAAATTCCCGGCAGAAAAGGCTACCCCGGCTATCTTTATTCCGACTTTGCTTCACTTTATGAACGTGCAGGCATTATAAAAGACAGTCCCGGGTCTGTAACACAGATTCCCATTCTTACAATGCCTAATGATGACATCACTCATCCTATCCCTGACCTGACAGGATATATTACCGAAGGTCAGATAGTGCTTGACAGAAACCTGGATTACAAGGGTTACTATCCTCCTGTCGGAATTCTTGCTTCCCTCTCGAGACTTATGAAAGACGGCATCGGCGAAGGATACACAAGAGATGACCATTCGGCACTTTCAAACCAGCTTTTTGCAACATATGCAAAAGTTCAGGAAGCAAAAAGTCTTGCCAGCGTTATAGGTGAAGACGAGCTTTCCGAAAACGATAAGCTGTTGATAAAATTCGGAAAGAAATTTGAATCAGAATTTATCAATCAGGGATTTGACGAAAACAGAACAATCAACCGCACGCTCGACCTGGGTTGGGAGTTACTTTCCATGCTTCCGAGAAAAGAGCTTGACCGCGTTGATGATGCAATACTTGACAAACATTATAAAATAACATCTGAAGAATAAAAAGGCAGGTGAGGATTTTGGCGCAGAAGGTATTCCCTACAAAAAGCAATTTAATTAACACAAAAAGGTCCCTTGAGCTTACGCGCACGGGCTGGGAATTTCTTGACAAAAAGCGTAATATCCTTGCTCGCGAAATGCTTGAAACAATTGAAAAAGCAAAAGATATTCAGAAAGAAATCGGTTCTATTTATAAGGACGCATTCGACGCTATGCAAAAAGCCAGCATTTCGCTGGGCGTTTTTGGCGACATGACTTTGTCCGTACCTGTGGACAACAGCATTGAGGTTGACTACAGAAGCGTTATGGGTATTGAAATACCCACTGTAAAAATCGATAAAACCGAACCTGAACCGTTTTACGGACTGAATTACACATGCTCAAGCCTTGACGAAGCGTATATCAGATTCAACGAAGTGAAATATCTGATTGCCCGCCTTGCTGAAATTGAAAACAGCGTTTACAGACTTGCTGATGCAATTAAGAAAACGCAGAAAAGAGCAAACGCTCTGCAGAATATCATGATTCCCCGCTTTGAAGAAACTATAAAATATATCACGGAAGTCCTTGATGAAAAAGAAAGGGAAGATTTCTCCCGTCTGAAAGTTGTAAAAGGACAGAAAACAAATGAAAACTGAGAGGTGTTTTTATGACAAGAAAAACAAGAAGAATAATTATCCTCGTATTAGCAGGAATCATCACCGTAACTGCAGGTGTGTTGATTTTTCTTGCCGTAAGAGAAATTAACAGAAACCCCCTTCTCGGCACATGGCACGCAGATGACCAGAGCATTAGTATGCAGTTTTATGAGGACGGCTCATCAAAAGTTACATATAACAACACAAAAATACCCGTTGTGAAAACCAAACACAACGGCACTTTAAACGCAACATATGCTTATGACAAAAAATCAAAAGAGGTTTCTGTGACTCTGGCTTTTTATTCCAAGGAAATCACTTCCCATTACACGTATGACATTGAAGACAACGTGATGTTGCTTACTGATACATCAACAGATAAAACACAGAAATTTATTCTTGAATACATTCCCGATTAACTTAATATTATCTCCGTAATTATCATTCCGATTACTGCAGGTGTACCTCCGATTATCGAAGAGGCTATTGTGTAGCCGTTTAAAGACAGATGAAGTCCCGTGACCATTCCCAGAGCATTTACTGCAAAGTGTGCGGCAATGCCCTGCAACGCGCTGAGAATCAGGCATGAAAAAAATCGTTTTGTTCTGAAAGCTGCAACAATTATAATAAGGCATCCAATTGCAAGAGATGCAATCAGACAGAATTTAAACAATGAAGACATTTTATCACCTCATCAATATATATGAATAAGGGCAATAAAAAATGCAGACAAACTGTAACGCCGAGCTCCCACAAGGCAGTTTTTGTTTCTCGAACAAAATTCCTTGTATTATTACCAAAAGCCTCGCAAGGCGACAGCCTTGCTGCTTTTTTGGCTTCAATTCAAGAAATTTTGCTTTTCTACGAAACTGCGAAGCACTTTAAAATGCGAAATTGCGTGTGCAAGAAAAGGCGAAAACCACCGATAACGCTGTCGCGTATCGGTGGT
>JAGBHV010000005.1 GCA_017935325.1 Clostridia bacterium | reverse complement strand
GGGGAAATTCTTATGAAACGAATTGTAGTTCTGATTTTTGCCGTAATTTCGATGATTTTATGCGTAAGCTGTAACGGCTCGAATAGTTCTGAAGTAGACAGGATAGTTGTTTATACTGAACCTGCGGCTACAACAGAAAAAGTTGGCATCGATTATATTATTAATCGAAATACTGGCAAATTCCACTATCCCGATTGTTCAAGCGTGGATCAAATGGCAGAGCATAACAAAAGAGAATATATTGGTGATCGTGATGATCTCGTAAGGCAGGGATACGAGCCGTGCAAACGCTGTAATCCGTAAATATTATACATTATTTCGGTGGATATTGTCAAGATTGACGGTACAATTCCGTTTTGGGTGCAAAAAAGCCGAATTGCATACTGTTTAAGATACGATTCGGTGTTTACAAGTCTTTCGCAAAATATCCCCTTTTGTGAAAAGGTGATATAATTGTACATATAGCTTTTCTTCAGTATATCACATTTTTCCTGAAAAGTCAAGTTGTATCAACAAATTTCGTAAAATGAGCTGTAGAAATTTGTTTTAACCCTTTGTGCATATTTAACAAATTGGGAGGTCAAGAAATGGAGAGGTTTAATATTTATTACAGGCGTGACGGACGTTATGAAGGTCGCATTTCAAAAGGAAAACGCAAAAATGGCAAGAGGCGTTTTCAGTATTTCTTCGGTCACAGCCGTGAAGAGGTTCAGGATAAGATGACCTCAGCTCGCAGACAAGACTCAAGCGAAAGTTGCTGCAAAACCGTTGAGCAGATTTTCTCTGAATGGTTTCAAAGCATTCAACACAGAGTAAAGGAATCCACCGCTGCCAATTACCGCATGAAAGCTGAAAAGCACGTAGTTCCGGTATTTTCAGATATGAAGGCAGATGCAGTTACTGAAATGGATGTCTATGGTTTTATTGCATCAAGACAGAAATCCGGTCTTTCAAACCGCTATATTTCAGATATTCTTATCATGATGAAATCGGTTTTTAAATATGCTTCGAAAATATATCACTTCTTAAATCCGTTGGATGGTATTACACTGCCGAAGATGCAGAAGCCGGAGATTGAACTGTTGGACGAAAAGCAGCAAGGGAAATTACAGCAGTATATTACTGAAAATCCCAACCATTCAACGCTTGGAGTTGCATTGTCTATGTCTACCGGAATCAGGATAGGTGAGCTTTGTGCTTTACAATGGGAAGATATTGACTTTGAAAAACGTATTTTGACCGTCAGAAAAACGATGCAGAGAATACAAACTCCGGATAGTAAAGCAAAGACAAAGCTGATCATTGCTGAACCCAAGAGCGAGTCATCCAAAAGAAAAATTCCAATACCAGATTGCGTTGTTTCAATTCTTGAAAAGTTCAAGGGAAAAGCCAAGGAATATCTTGTTTCAGGAGAGGAAAGAACTGTTGAACCGAGAACAATGCAGTACCGTTTTGCAAGCATTCTGAAAAACGTAAAATTGCCGTCAGTTCATTTTCATGCATTAAGGCATATGTTTGCCTCAAAATGCGTAAAGCTTGGATTTGACATCAAGACTTTATCTGAAATTTTGGGGCATTCAAAGGTAGAAATTACGCTTAACAGGTATGTTCATTCGTCTTTTGAACAAAAAAAGCAGTATATGAGCCGGCTTGCTATGAGTTTTTGAAGAATATTGCATCTTGAAAATTGAATATGTGATTGTTGTAGCTTTCACAAAAGGGGATATTTTGCGAAAAGGAAATTAAAAAACGTAAAATCAAATTAGGTATATACAAAATGATATGTTACAATAAAACTTGACACAAACCCCAAGAAAAAATACAATAAAAAATAAAGGAGAGTGTCAGGAATGGGAACAGGAAGAAAGTATGATGAAAAATTCAAAGTGCAGGCAGTAAAGCTTGCGAAGGAGACAGGAACCAAACAGGCGGCAGAAGAGCTTGGAATACCGAAAGGGACGCTGGGAGGCTGGGTAAAGAAAGCGAAGGATGGGGAAATAGACACCGGAAATGGAAGCAGAAGTCCGGAAGAAGCCATGAATCTTGTCCAGCAGTTGCAGGAGGCAAAAAAGAGGATAAAGGAACTGGAAAAAAGCAACAAAGAGTTGAAAGAACTGAATGAATTTCTGGAGGAAGCGTCGGCTTTTTTCGCAGCGAGCCGTCAGAAGTATGCAAAAAAGAAAGAATGAAATTCATAGCCCTGAAGACTGAAAACGGCAGGATAACGGGAAAAACTTCATTCTACTGTAAGGCATTGGAAGTATCAAGACAGGGATTGTACGAATATTTGAAAAACAAGAATAAACCCTGGAAATACGAAGAACTGGCGGCGAAGATGATAGAAATAAGGGAAGAAGACGAGTACAATGATACGTACGGAAGAGTACGGATGCGTGAAGCTCTGATTCTGAAGAAAGAACAGGACAGTCTTGACATCGAAATTCCAGAAGAACGTACAATTTACAGAATAATGCAGAAAATTGGAATTTCACATCGTCCGAGAAAACCGAAGGGACTGACAAAGGCTGATAAGAAAGCACAGAAATCAGATGATTTGCTAAAACGGAATTTCAAGTCTGAAGAGCCGAATAAAAAATGTGTGACAGACATTACAGAACTGAAAGCAAGTAACGGAAAACTCTATATTTCAGCAATTTTTGACTGTTTTGATTTGCTTGTGTGCGGTCTTGCAATGGACACGAATATGAAAGCAGCACTCTGTATAGAAACGGTTTCAAGTGCTTTGAAACTTCACCCTGAACTCAAAGGAACGGTACTTCATTCAGACCGCGGAAGTCAGTACACAAGCGACGAATACAGGCGTAAAATAGCCATATATGGTATCAGACAGAGTATGAACAGTGCCGGTGGAAGATGTCACGACAACGCCCGGTGTGAAAGTATGTGGGCAGGAATGAAAGTTGAATTATTTTATTCACGTAAGGATAAGCTCGAAAACTACACAGTTGAGGAACTGAAAACAAAGATATGGCGTTATTATATGAGTTACTGGAATAACCGTCGTATATGTTCCGCAAACGGTGGTATGCCTCCGGCTCTTAAACGTCGCTTCTATTATCAATCATTTAAAAAAGCTGCCTGACTTTTTATTCAGTCTCTGCTTTCAATAAATTTTCTTAATTGTGTCAAGTCCTATTGACAAAATCAGATTTCAGGACCGTTCTGAATGAACTGTCACGCAAATACGGCATTGTTACACCAACAGAAACCAACAGCAAGGACTATACAAAATTCTTTGCATTTACAGAAAGTAACCTCTATAAAACAGATTATCTTACCAAGCGTGGAATATCTCCGCAAACACAAAGAAATTTCCGTTGCGGTTATACACCGATTTTCAAATATGAGGATAACAGGACTACACCAGCGGTTATAATTCCCACTTCAGATACTTCTTTTTTCTGGAGAAGTACAACCGAAAACCTGAAACGCAAACGGAGTACGGCACATATTCTGAATGCAGATGCACTTAAAAATAATTATTGTTTTGTCGTTGAGGGTGAAATAGACTGTCTGAG
>JAGBHV010000004.1 GCA_017935325.1 Clostridia bacterium | reverse complement strand
ATCAAAAATATAACTACCCCTCAGTCTTTTTGCTTCGCAAAAATCCAGCTCCCCTCACAAGTGGAGCCACCTGTTAAAATCAATTTCATCATATATTTACACCGATAAATTATAATTTATCTGTTGAAAACCATTTATGGCATTGTACCTGCAATTTGTTATGAAATTCATATCAGTGATAGATGAAAAACTCCCCTTGAAAATGCAAGGGGAGCTGTCAGAATCTGCGATTCTGACTGAGGGGATTTTTCGCTGAAAATTATAATTTAATCTTTTATTAATCTGATTAACAAATCATATCCCACAAAATACTCTCTTATAACGGTTTTAACGAATCCGTTTTGTGTTGTACAACTGACCTTGCCGATATTATTATAACCGTAATGCTCTGCAATTACCGATGCTCTGTGGATATGATAATCTGACGACAGAAAAGCTACGAGGACTTTTTTGATGCTTTTGCCTGAATGATTTTCAATAACTTTGCGTGCGTATTCAAAATTCTCAAAGGTTGTTGTGGATTTATCCTCAAGAATAATTCTGTCAGCCCCAATTCCCTTTTCAATGAGAAGTTTTTTCATCAGCTCTGCTTCGGAAATTATCTGCTCATCGGTTGTAATCCCTCCGCACACAACTGCAACGCACTCTTTATTTTCGCTGAGATACTCAACTGCTCTGTCTATACGCTCAATCATCAGAGAGCTTGGTGTGTCCTTGCCTACAACCTGATTCCCGAGAATCATAAGATAATCAAAATCATATTCGTAAATATAATCTGTTTTTGCATCATGGATTACAAAAGGCAAATATATACTTGCCGTTACAACAAAATAACCTATCACAACCGCAAGAATAATGCTCAATATTTTTAAAGTTTTTTTCATGAAATCACTCCTTTGGTTTCGAAACAATACTCAACAGCAACATCGTAGGGGAGCCGTTTCGGCTCCCGCCAAGATTTCATGAAACCTCATTCGGGACGGGAAACCCGTCCCCTACGGTGTTAAAGTCGGTGACATATAAAATAGCGTCGCAGACCCGAACCTCTTACATCTTCACTATTACCTCTTACTTTAAAAAACGGGAGGGTACAGAGACCCTCCCC
This sequence comes from Clostridia bacterium, assembly GCA_017935325.1. Lineage (GTDB taxonomy): Bacteria > Bacillota > Clostridia > Oscillospirales > Acutalibacteraceae > SIG575. The sequence continues at coordinate 15,193 of JAGBHV010000004.1, read as the reverse complement.
TACTAACACGTATAAAATTTATTTAAAGAAATTGATAAGTCCCATTACAAAAAGAATAACGATTAACACAGGTAAAACATATGTCAGATAACCGCGCATCCAATCCATAACCTTTGCACCTTTGCCGATGTTTGCTTCCTTTTTGAACTTTTTCCATCCCCAGCCGTACTTCGTTGTACAGAAGAGAAGGAAAACAAGCGAACCAACAGGAAGAAGAATATTTGATACAAGGAAATCTTCAAGGTCCATAATATTTGTGCCCTCACCGAAAGGTGTAAATCCGGCAAGTACATTGAATCCGAGAACACAGGGCACAGAAAGCACAAGAACTAAAATGCAGTTAATAATACAGGATTTTTTTCTGCTCCAACCGAACATATCGCAAGTGCAGGCGAGAATACCTTCAAACACTGCGAATACTGTTGAAAGTGCTGCGAAAGAAAGGAAGATAAAGAACAATGCTCCCCATAATCTGCCCATAGGAATATTGTTGAAAATATTAGGCAATGTAACAAAAATAAGAGGAGGTCCTGCAGTAACTTCAACGTTATATGCTGAACAAGCAGGGAAAATAATAAGACCTGAAACAAGTGCCACAAATGTGTCAAGCAATGCAATATTGATTGACTCACCCATAAGGCTTCTTTCCTTTTTCAGATAGCTGCCAAAAATTGCCATTGCACCCATACCGAGGCTCAATGTGAAGAAAGCCTGATTCATTGCCGCCACAATAACGTTTACAACACCGGCTTCTTTAAGATTCTGAATACTCGGCTTAAGATAGAAAGCGAGACCCTCCTGTCCGCCATCCATAAATGAACTGTTGACAGCAAGCACAATCATAATACCTAAAAGTGCCAACATCATCCATTTTGTAATTCTTTCAAGTCCTTTCTGCACACCGAAAGAACAAACAAGAAAACCGACAATAACAACAATTGCCATAAACAACATCATAGAAAGAGGGTCGGCAAGCATTTCGTTGAAATAGTTTCCCACCCCTGCTGTGTCAAGGCCTACAAAATCGCCTTTTGCCGTCGAATAAAAATATCTGAGCATCCGCCCTGCAACGGTGGTGTAGAACATCATTAAAAGATAATTACCGATAACTGCGGCATAACCGTGAATATGCCATTTACTGCCTGCATGTTCAAGCTGATGATACATTCTTGCAGGACTTTTACGGCTTGCTCTGCCCATTGCAAATTCCATAGTCATAATCGGCACACCCATTATAACGAGGAAGAAAAGATAAATCAGTACAAAAACACCGCCGCCGTACTGTCCGACCATATAAGGAAATTTCCAGACGTTTCCTATACCTATAGCGCAACCCGCACTCAATAAAATGAATCCGAGTCTGCTGCCTAAACGTTCTCTTGACATTTTTTCTCCTCCAAATAAAAAACTACCCCGTTATTATAGCATAGCGGGATAGTTTTTTCAATTACTCATTTTATTTTTCCATAAATTAATGGAAATTTTTTCGCTTCTTCTGAACTGTATTCCACAGCTGACAAAAAAGTCCTTTCAGCTTCGGCAAATTTTGCTTTATCTGACGTGTACATTTCCGCAATTGTTTCTCCGGAGGCTACTTTTTCTCCCGTCTTTTTAAGGAGTTTTATGCCTGCCGTAAAATCGATTGAATCACCCTTCTTCTCTCTGCCGGCACCCAGCTTTGCAGAAGCAATACCCACCGTTTCTGCATTCATATGTGAAATATATCCGTCTTTTTCTGCTTTGATTTCACGGGTGAATTCTGCTTTTTCAAAAAGTGACGTATCATAAATATAATTTTCATCTCCGCCTTGTGCTTTGACCATATCAGCCAACTTACGGAGTGCTTTACCGTTTGAAATCACTTCTTCAACTTTTTCTTCAGGGTTTTCTATACCTGCAAGACGTAATAATTCTGCACTTAAAGCTTTTGTAAGCAGAGTAAAATCCTCAGGACCTTTTCCTTTCAAAGTGTCAATCGCTTCAATTACCTCAATGCTGTTACCCACCGTATTTCCCAATGGCTTATCCATATCTGTAATTACCGCAACTGTTTTTCTGCCTGCACCGTTACCGATTTTCACCATTGCAGATGCTAACTTTTCTGCATCTTCATACGTTTTCATAAATGCACCGCTGCCGACTTTTACATCAAGCAGAATGCAGTCGCTTCCCGATGCCAGCTTCTTGCTCATTATACTTGATGCAATCAGCGACAAGTTATCAACCGTTGCAGTAACATCACGCAAAGCGTACAGCTCTTTATCAGCAGGTGCAAGATTCATTGACTGCCCCGCAACGCAAAGCCCGTGGGTATTTACAATATCAAAAAACTTATCAGGCTCAACTGATGTCTGAAAACCTCTGATTGATTCTAACTTATCTATTGTACCGCCCGTATGTCCGAGACCTCTGCCTGACATTTTAGCAACCTTAACTCCGCAGGCAGCAACAATGGGTATAACGGCAAGGGTAGTTTTGTCACCTACTCCGCCCGTTGAATGCTTATCAACCTTAATTCCGTCAATCAACTTCAAATCCATTTTTTCGCCCGAATCAGCCATGGCAAGAGTGAGATTGAGCGTTTCTTCTTCATCCATACCTTTAAAATAAATCGCCATCATCAGAGCTGAAACATGGTAAAGCTCAATGGTCTTTTCAGTAACACCTTTTACAAAAAAGTCGATTTCCTCTTTTGTCAGCTTACCACCGTTACGTTTTTTTAATATAAGGTCATACATTCTCATTTCATATCCTCCTCTGAAAAAGAGAATGGTAAAATCTCCCCGAGAGTTTTTATTATATAATCGTTTTCGTTTTTTGCAAAAATCACTCTGAAATCTTTGTCACAGAATTCAGCCATAACCTGCCTGCAGGCTCCGCAAGGTGAAAGATATGTGTCTTTTCCCACTATTGCTATGGCTTCAAAATTTCTTTTACCCTCTGAAATCGCTTTAAAAATCGCAGTTCTTTCAGCACAGTTAGTAAGTCCGAAAGAAACATTTTCAACATTCACGCCTGTGAAAATTTCTCCGGTTGAGCAAAGAAGTGCTGCACCCACCGGAAAATCAGAATAAGGTGAATATGAATTTTTCTGTGCTTCAACTGCTTTTAAAATAAGTTCTTTTTCTCCCATAAACAAACCTCCGGATAAAAGCACAGGGAACCCGTACAAGAGTTCCCCATTTTTTAATCATTTACAAAATCTGTTGATTCTATTTCTTCTTTTATTATTTCGCTGATTGATATGAAAATTTCTCCGCCAAGAGAAACAAGAGCATCGTTTTCCTTATCACCGCAAAGCTTTGCAAAACGTTTACCGAGAAGCTCTGCGACATCGCCGCCTTTTCTTAATTCAAGATAATAGAAAGTAAATGCATTTGTTATGTTGTCATATAAATCATCGTCAAGCTTTATCAACTCGTCATAAAGAGAATTAACAGCCATAGTAGAAACAGAATATTTTTCAAGAAGCAAATGAATCTGTGCTTCTGCAGCAAAAGTCACAAGCATTTTAATCTGCTCATAAATTGCTTCATCTGATTTATATTGTGCTATTGACTCTGCAACAGACGAATTGATATTTTCGGGAGAATAAATCTGGCGTGCGATTCGTTCACCCAATTCCTTTGCGCGGTCCATATTGCCGTTAGCTCTCTGCTTTTTCATAATTTCGACAATGCGCATAAGAACATCTGCTTCATTTTCGATTTTCGGAGCTCCGAAAATTTTAATATCATTATCGTCAAATGTATGCATAAAAATTCTCCTCAGATTTATTTGTCTGATAAAGCCTCCTGCTCAGCTTTTTTGCGAAGTCGCTTCTGCTTTGCTTTATAGCTCATAAGTTCATCAAGCTGTTTATCGGGCGTTGCGTATGTACCGATTGAAAGTTTTTCTTTATTGTACATTCCGTGGAAGTTACTTCCGCCGAGAGATAAGATTTTTTTCTGCTTAGCGAGTTTTGCATATTTCTCGCTCTGTTCAGGTGTATTATCAGGGCACCATACTTCAAGTCCGTCAATACCGAGTGACATAATTTTCCCCACAAATTCGTCACTGTATCTTCCCGGATGAGCAAGTACTGCAATTCCGCCTGATTCGTGAATAGCGTCTATTACTTCTTTAGTATCTGCATATTTAGCCTGAAAATATACAGAATTTTCTCCGCCTTTAGTGAAAAGTTCATCATAAATTTCACCATAAAAAGAAGTTGCGAATCCGCTTTCTACCAAAGCGCGCATAATATGGCAGATATAAATATTAGTTGAACCCGTTGCGCATTTTACAATAAGCTCCGGTGTTATATTATATTTTTTAGCAGCAGAAAGAATCATAAACTGACTTGCTTTTTTGCAAGCTAACATATTTCTGCGGCAAAGACCTTCAAGCCTTGCCGGGCTGTCTGCCAGATAACAAAGAATATCAACCTCAACGCCTGTTTCAGCCTCCGTTGAAGACAGTTCAACGCCGGGTATTACCTTAACATCATGGCGTTTTCCGATAAGCTCTCCCCTGATATTTCCTGCCTGACAGTTATGGTCTGTAATTGAAATAGTATTTATCCCCTGCTTTTTGGCAAGGATTATGAGGTCATCAATACCGAGTGACCCGTCAGATAATTTAGTGTGGCAATGCAAATCTGCGGACATTTTTAACTCCCCCAATAAAATGGAATATAGTGCTACATGTATATTATACATTTTTTTGTATAATTTTTCAAGAGAAAAATTACTTTAATTTTTAATTTCTTCAATAAATTCCTGTATACGTTTAAGTGCTTCCCTGATGTGAGTGATGGAATATGAGTAAGAAACCCTTACGTATCCTTCACCGCAATCGCCGAAAGCCGTGCCGGGAACTACGGCAACATGTTTCTCGCGAATCAGCCTTGAACAGAATTCATCAGATGTAAGACCTGTACTTTTTATGCATGGAAATACATAAAACGCACCTTCAGGTTCAAAACATTCAAACCCCATTTTTCTGAAACTGCTGACAACAAGTCTTCTTCTCAGGTCATATTCGCTACGCATTTTATCAATATCTTCATCGCCGTTTTTCAGCGCTTCTATTGCAGCATACTGCGCCATGGTGGGTGCTGACATAATTGCATACTGATGCACAACTGTCATCTTCGATATCAATTCTTCAGGACCTAATGCATAACCTAATCTCCAGCCGGTCATAGCGTATGATTTTGAAAAACCGTTTACGACAATTGTTTTTTCTTTCATACCGTCTATTTCTGCAAAAGACACGTGCCTTTCTTCGCCGTAATTAAGCTCGCCGTAAATTTCATCAGACATAACAATTATATTTTTATCCCGCAAAACTTCTGCTATTGCCTCAAGATGCTCTCTTTTCATAACAGCACCTGTAGGATTGTTCGGATAAGGCAGAATAAGAAGTTTTGTTTTATCTGTTATTTTTTCTTTAAGCTGCCCGGGTGTAAGACGGAATTCATCCTCTGCCTTTGTTTCGATAATTACAGGTGTACCGCCGGCCAGAAGTGTCATCGGTTCATAACACACAAAGCACGGCTGGGGAATCAGCACCTCATCGCCTGAAGACACAAGACTTCTTATACATAAATCAATGGCTTCAGAACCACCTACAGTTACAAGCACCTCTTTGTCAGGCACATATTCAACATCGAAACGGCGTTTATAATATTTGCTGATTTCCTGACGTAATTCAGAAAAACCTCTGTTGGGCGTGTACCATGTTCTGCCCTTTTCAAGGGATTCAATACCTGCTGCTCTTACATGCCAGGGTGTTGAAAAATCAGGCTCGCCCACACTCAGGGAAATTACGTCTTCCATTTCGTTGGCAATATCGAAGAATTTTCTGATTCCCGAAGGCTTTACTTTTTTTATTTTATCATTCAGGAGTTCTTCGTAATTAATCACAACATCATGCTCCTTTGATCTTTTTCACCAACAGTAAGCTCAACGCCGTTTTCCTTATATCTTTTAAGAAGGAAATGTGTTGCTGTGCTCTGTACGGCATCAATGGTTGCAAGTCTGCGTGAAACAAACATCGCCACATCCTGAATTGATTTTCCCCTTACGGTAACTAAAAGGTCATAGTTATCTGCTGCCATAAGATGAACTGTGTCAACTTCCGTGAATTCCGAAATTCTTGCGGCAATTTCATCAAAGCCTGTTTCTTTCTGGGGTGTGACCTTAAGTTCAATAAGTGCTGTCACACCTGAATTTTCAACTTTATCCCAATTGATAAAAGTTTTCTTGCCGAGAATCACACCGTTTTTGCGGTATTCTTCAATTCTTCTCTTTATATCTTCTTCGCTTTCGCCGAGCATTGCTGCCAATTCTTCGGGAGAAAGTGAGGAATCCTCATAAAGCAATGATATAAGTTTATCCATTTTATTGTCCTCCTTATTTAAGGAAACCTTTGATAATAATTTCTTCAGCTTCTTCCTCGTCCATGCCGAAAGTCTGAAGCTTAATAAGCTGGTCGTTATTTATTCTGCCGATTGCTGCTTCATGAACAATCTGTGCTTCATTATGATTTGCGGCAATTTCGGGAATTGAACGCACTTTTGCATTATCCATAATAATTGAATCGCACTGAACATGTGCTCTGCAGGGTGCATTGCCCACTGCTCTCGGATAAAATACCTGTTCTGATTCATCTTTTGCAACAGAACGCGAAATAATCTGAGTGCTTGCATCTTTTCCGTCAAGATTGATTTCCATATTTGAACGGGCAATCTGCTTGCCGTGAGTCATCAGCTTTTCAGTCATCATAAGCTTTGCGCCTGCTTTAAGGTGAGCAGTAGTTTCACGCAAGGTTGAATCTACGCCTTTAATCTGTATCATTTCCATTTCGCAGTAAGAATTTTCATCCATTTCAATCTCTGTTGTAGGATTTAAAACTCTCTCCCCTGTACCTTCACCTTCGCCGTAATGCTTTTCAACATATTTCACTTTAGCATTTCTGCCGATGTGGAAAGTATGGATGCCGTCGTGTTCGCTTGCATCTGCACCTGAGTTATGAATACCGCAGCCTGCAACTATAAGAACATCAGCATCCTCACCGATATAAAAATCGTTATATGTCAGGTCTTTGACTCCGCTTGCCGTTACGATAACAGGAATGTGCACGCTTTCATTTTTTGTACCGGGCTTTACGATAATATCAATACCGGGTTTATCTTTTTTAGCTTCAATAATAATATTCTTTGTTGACTGACGAGCCATTCCCTCGCCGTTTTTTCTTATATTATATGCTCCCATAGGTACGTCGTGCAAATCAGCAACTGCCGAGAGCAAATCTTTATCTACTTTATTTTCAATCATCTGTGTTCACTCCTTCGCCGTTTATGCCTTGTTTCTGAAATTGCAAGCGCCGTCAAATTCTCCGAGAAGCTTCGGGAAAACTTCATCGCGTGAACCTTCTTCGCGGATTTTACCGTTTGCAATTACTACAATTTTATCTGCAACAGACATAATTCTTTCCTGATGAGAAATGAGCACTATTGCCTGATTACGTTTATTTTTCATAACCTTGAAGGTTTCAACAAGCATTGTAAAACTCCACAGGTCAATACCTGCTTCAGGTTCATCAAAAATTGCAACCTTAAGCTCTCTTGCCATAATTGATGCAATTTCAACACGTTTCACTTCGCCGCCTGAAAGAGACGAATCAACCTCACGGTTTAAATATTCTTTTGAGCAAAGACCTACGTTTGTAAGATAAGAACAGCAAAGGTCTTCGGGCAATTCGCTTCCGTGAGCCAGAGAGAGCAGACGTCTTACCGTGATACCCTTGAATCTGGGCGGTTGCTGGAAAGCGTAACCTAAACCTAATTTTGCACGTTCTGTAATTGACATATCGGTAATGTCAATTCCGTTGAAAAGAATCTGACCGCTTGTGGGTTTTTCAATACCCATAATAAGCTTTGCAAGTGTAGATTTACCACCGCCGTTAGGACCTGTTATTACAACAAAATCATCGTCATTTATCGTCAGATTTATGTTATCAATAATTTCAAGTGTTCCTTTTTGTCCGTCAACTCTGAAGGACACATTTTTAAGTTCGAGCATTTTTTACCATTCCTTTAAAAAACATTAACATCTGCGTACATAAAATATGCAACGCCTGAATTAGTTACATAATAATTTTCAATTCTTTTTGAAGCAAGATAACCGTCTGCATAATAATACAGCGGACAGATTACCCAGTTTTCCATCAGAATTTTTTCAGCCGCATGTGCTTTTTCAGGCTGATTGTTTATTGTTTGTGAAACAAGCTTGTCATATTCCTTATTCTGCCATGAGCAAAAATTATTTTCTGATGAAAATTTTTCAAGAATGAATCCCACATCATTATACGGCGAAATCAGTCCGCCTTTTGCAACCGTAAAATCGCCTTTTTCTCTCATTTCGTCAAGCTTTGACCAGCTTACGCTTTTGAGAACGCAATTGATTCCTAAATTCTTTTTCCACATTTTCTGCAAAAGCTCTGCTGTTTCCCTGCTGTAAGTATTGTCATTGAAAAGATATTCAAATTCAGGGAAGCCTTCACCGTTTTCATAACCCGCTTCTTTGAGCAGTTGCTTTGCTTTTGCCTTATTTGCTTTGTGGTCTGTCACATCAAAAAACTCTCCGCCGTTTTCTCTGAAAGATGAAAATCCGTCAGAAATCAGAGCAGATGCCGCATTACCTCTCGAAGACGCTGTTTCATCAATCAGCTTTTCGCGGTCAATTGCAAGTGTAAGTGCCTGCCTTACCCGTGCATCGTTAAAAGGCTTTTTACTCTGATTGAAATACAGGAAATATGTTCCTAATTCTTCATACGAAACATATTCTTTTTTTCTTGCGGTCTGTTCAAGTTTTTCTTCAGGTATCACGCTTGAAAAAAGCACATCAGAATCGTTGAACATCTGCAATGCTTCGCTGCCGTCAGAAACGAAACGGAATTTCATACTTTTGAGTTTCACGTTATTGCTGTCACGGAAATTTTCGTTCGGCAGAAGGTCAAGGTAGCTTCCCTGAGTCCATGAAGACAGAACAAATGCCCCGTTGCTTACAAATAACTCAGGGTCTGTGCTCCAGATTCGTGTGTTGGGTTTTACAACATCTTCACACAACGGCAGAAACGCAACTGAAGCGCACTTATGAAGAAAAGATGGGTCTTTTTCCTTAAGCTTTACCACAAGCGTTCGTGAATCGGCCGCTTTTACCCAAAGCTTGGACATTTTCATTTTGATGTAATTTCCCTCTTCATCTGTTTCCTTGTTCTGCTCTTTTTCAAAATCTTCAAGCACTTCGTCGTAACCCTTTATATTTTCAAACATATATGCATATGCTGACGAGTTATAGGGGTTTGCGGTTCTCTGCCAGGAATAAACAAAATCAGATGCAAGAACTTCCTTGCCGTTACTCCACTTTGCATCGGAAGAAATGGTAAAAGTATAAACCTTTCCGTCCTTGCTTACTGTGTAATCGCTTGCGGCAGCTTTCACAGCATCGCCGTTTTCATCAATTTTCATCAATCCTTCAAAGCAGTTGACAAGAATTGTTTCTGTTTCGCCGTCTTCACAGAAAGTGGGGTCAAGGGTTTCCGGTTCAACAGAAATTGCAGCAGTTATTTTTCCTGAAGTTTCCATACGTGACATAGCAAAGGAGAAAATCCCCAGAATCAATGCAGCCACAAGCAAACCGGCAATAATTGAAATTATTCTGAAGCGTTTGTTTTTTTCAAACAGCACGCGGAATCTTTCCGTCTTTTTAGACTTTACGCTCATATAAACATCCTTTTGAAAGCAAAAAACAAAATTTTTCGCCGATTTTAGTTCACTTTATATGATAACAAATTTTAATCAAAAACGCAATATTTTACAGTAAATAATTTTCCTTTTTGTTTATTTGTTTATTTTTGTTATTCAAGGATAAAATATCAACAAATCCCATCAGAAAAACGGAGGTTTTTATGGCAACAAATAAACAACAATACGATAAAATGACTAAAAAAGCATCCCCACCGTCACCTGTTTTAAAAAACTGCTTTAATGCATTCTGGATAGGAGGTCTTGTGTGTACTTTCGGCGAAGCTCTGAAAATGCTTTATGAATATCTCAGGTTCAATGAAGATGAAACAAAAGCCGCCGTTTCCGTAACGCTGATTGTAATTACGGCAATTCTTACGGGTATCGGAATTTTTGACAAAATAGCAAAAGTTGCAGGCGCAGGCACAATAGTCCCGATTACAGGTTTTGCAAACTCTGTGGTATCTCCTGCAATGGAATTCAAAACGGAGGGCAGTATTCTCGGAACAGCCGCAAATATTTTCAAGCTCGCAGGTCCCGTAATTCTTTATTCTACAACTGCCGCTTTTGTTTACGGAATTATTTATTTCATTTCCCTGAAACTTTGAAAGAAAAACACTTTTATTGACTTTTCCACCTTATTGTGTTATATTTCTTATATCCATAATGGGTAATTATATATATTGTATAAAGAAGGTGGAGTCATGTTAAAAAGCTTTTTCTCACTCTTCACGTCTTTTGTGGTTTTTATCACTTCGGGGATGTCATCTCTCTTTACAACACAAGAAACTCTGCGTATTGTTGTGCCTGAAAACTGGGAGATGAACTCAGGCGATTCACGTACACTTGAATGTGTTTTTCCAAACGATGTCAGAGACCGTGTAATTACATGGTCAGTATCAGACGAAAGCAAAGCTGCAGTTGATGAATTCGGTCGTGTTACGGCTCTCGATACGGGTAAGGTTGACATTACCGCCACTGCAGGAAAATCAAGCCACACCGTAACGCTGAATGTTGTGGAAACACCTACGCTGATTAATGTAGACAGAGATAAAACTGATTACGGCAAGAAAGCCTCTGAGCAGGTAGGTAATCTGCAGAAAATCGTTACAAGATATGCAAAGGGCAGCGAAGGCGAAGAAGTTCCTTTCGTTGTAAGAGTAACAGATGATTATTCAAAATATCAGCAGACAACAACTGCTGACGGAGCAAAGTGGGAAATCACCGATTACGGTGTTCTGCGTACTGACGAAAACGCGCCTACAGAGCGTGACCGTGAACAGCGTTTTATGGGAGACAGATATTTTTATTCTTACGATACAACCGATGGTAAAGTTCTTGCAATTTTCCCTGACGGCGGTAAAGGTATCTGGACTGTTATGGAAAACGGTTATACACATATTGATATGGTTGAAATGTCAGGTGACGAAAAAGCCGTACAGATGAGTGACACAACCCAGAGGTATATTGCCAGACACGGACTTGTGGCTGAAGCCTACAAAGGCAGTGGCGACAGCTGGTGGAAAAATGCTTCTGATAATGACGGCCTCTGGACTTCAATGTACGGAGCAGGCGAGCTTATGCGATATGCCTCTCTGCGTGATGACCCGGACGCAACTGAAGAAGAAATTGCAGCCGCACGTGAAACTGCAGTAAAATCTGCAGAGGCAGTGCTTATGCTTCATTACATTTCTATGCGTACAGGCACAACAGATGCTTATGTAAGATATCAGGCAAACGGCAAAATGCCCGGCGATTCTGTTGACAGATGGCTTTCAGCCGAAGCACTTGTAAAGGGCGGGAATTATTCTTATCTTTTTCCCGCGGAAAGTCCTGCAAAAGCATTTGAAAAAAACTATGTTTCACTTTTATTCACAGGCAACACAGATAAAATTATGAATGTGGGTTACAACACAGTTGTCGACCCTTCTTCATGGCTCAGCACAAGAGATGAAGCAAACAAAGATGTTGAATTTGCAAAGCAGAAACGTCTCCTTGAAGGTTTTGTGGCAAGAACTTACTGGATTGAAAGCCAGGAAAGCTTCGAACTCTATGACAATATTTACTGGAAGGTTAATGACAATAACACTGCAACGGGTGCTTCAACAAAATCGCCTGACCAGGCAGGATATTATCTCAACAACGAAGATCTCAGAGGCGTCAGCGTTGATGCATCGGGCGAAATTCCCGACAGGCTCTGGAATAACCTTGTAGGCGAAGGCACTTTGAAAAGCGATGTTATTTATAAGGGTGACACAAGCGCGGACGAACTTGTGGGACACGCATTCATCTTCAAGCTTATGTACGATATTCTGGCAGATGAAGACCCTGAGCTTAAACAACTTATGGTAACTGCTATTGATAACCTTGCACAGCACCTTGTTGATAACGGTTATATGCTTGTTGACGGTTCAGGTCAGCCTACCACATGGTCAAATTTCAGCAGAAATTCATTTAATGTAAGTTCCGCTGTGCCTATGGCACCTTTGCACACAATGGTAATACTCAGCGTTTTTAAAACTGCTGCATACATAACAGGCTATGAAAAATGGGAAAATGAGTACCGTATGGCTGCTCTTGACCCTGCTTTTGAATATGCAAAAGTTGTTTCACAGGAATCAGACAGAATGCATGCCGCAATTTCAAGCGTTATCGGCGAAGCAGTTTCACCGTTACTTTCACTTCCGCTTAAGCTTCTTTCAGGCACAAAGCTTTACAACCTTGTGCTTAAAGTTGTAAGCAACGACTCCGACCTTGAAATGGCAATGCTCGGTTTCTACACTCTTTTCCAGACGGAAAAAGATGAAAAAATCTTATCTTATTACAGAAAAAGTCTGGAAGCGTGGTGGGAAGTCGGAAAATCAACGGAAAACCCCCTATGGTACTATATTTACCAGCTTGCAAACCCCGGCAAACAAATAAAAGATGCTTACGGAAATAACATAGTTGAAACTGCAGCTTGGTCTCTGAGCCGTCATCCTGTTTCAACAATAAAATATAACGCATCAAATTTAAACCGCGATGATATTGCGCAGCTTGACCTTTCTGCATTGGGCGTGGATATGAACAATTTACCGTCTTATTCATTGAAAGGAAAAAATCAACCTGCCAAAACAAGCGAAAATCCCGAAATAATGGATTATGTAAAACTCCTGCTTTCAGTAGGAAAGATTGAATGGGCAGTAGCAGCTCCCGATGAGCGTGCTTTACATAAATATAACGAAAACCCATACAATCTCAATCTTCACTATCATCCCGGAGGTATGGAAAGCTCCACTACCTACACTCTTCCCTATTGGATGGGCAGGTATCACGGACTGCTTGAAAAATAAACGCATTATATTCAGAAAGGATATGATAAAATGAAAAAAGTACTCTCCATTTTCCTCGCAGCTGTTATTTTAGTGTCAGCATTCTCGATTGCAGCACTTGCTGATGATGACACAGTAAAATTCGCAGTTGCATCTGACCTTCACTATAACGTGCCTGAGGAAGAACTCACCGCAACAAATGATCACCCCATTTTCTGGTATGCCAACAGACGTGCCGCAATGGACAACGAAAGCGGTTTTATCATCGATGAATTTTTAGCACAGGCTGAAGAAGCAGAATACGACTTTATCCTTATCCCCGGTGATATGGCTGATGACGGCAGAATCGAAAGAGAAGAACACGAAGCAGTTTCTGCAAAATTCAGAGCTTTCGAAGAAAAAACAGGCATTCAGATTTACGTTGTACCCGGCAACCATGACTACGGCAGAGGCGAAAATGACAACAAAATTGAAGATATGTTTGCCTTCTACGGCGAATTCGGTTATAACGATGCATTTGAAAAACGTGAAAACGATTTTTCATATGTAACAGACCTTGCAGGCGACTACCGCCTTATTGCTGTTGACTCAAACGACCCCTCAAAATCAACTGAAGACGGTATGACTTCTGATAAAGTTAACTGGGTTGTAAATCAGGCTAAGAAAGCTGTAGAAGACGGAAAATATCCGATTCTCATGATGCACCACAACCTTCTCGACCATCTTCCCATGCAGAGAATTTTAAGCCGCAACTTTATTATCAGAAACCATACAGCAGTAGCAAATAAATTTGCAAATGCAGGCATCAAGCTTGTTTTCACAGGTCACGAACACTGTAGTGACATTGCTGTTCACACAAGCCCCAAGGGTCACAAAATCTATGACTTTGCAAACACAGCTCTTTCAATGTATCCCCTCTCTTACAGAGATATTACTCTGACAGATGAGGAAATTACATACGAAGCAAAGACTATTGAAAAAATCGATACAGCAACTCTCCGCAGTCAGGTAAACGGCTACACAGATGAAATGATTGCTCTTATGGATGCAGGTCTTAATGACTTTGCAAAAGGTTATCTTAAAGCAGGCGTTCAGTACCGTCTTGCTCGTTCACTTACAATGGAACAGATGGGCATTGATGAAGACAGCATTTTCTACAACCTTGTAAATACTGCTGTAACAGGTCTGACAGACCTTCTTGAAATGCCTCTCTATGGCGAAAACAGCGTTCAGGAGCTTGCAAAAGAATACAATGTTGTTATTCCTGACAGTGAATACGAAAACGGCTGGGACCTTGCAACAGACCTTGTTTCTTACCACTATGCAGGCGGTGAAGATTTCTCAATCTATTCAACAGAAGTTACAATTCTTCTCAGAATGGTAAATCTCATTCTTCTTGACGACCTTTCAACAGTAAACGATGAAGTATTCTTCGGCGCAGTGAATGAACTTTTGGGTGATGATTCAGCAATCTTCAAGAACTTCACAAAGGGCATTGCAAATGCATTGGGTCCGGTTACTCCCGGTCAGTATTTCCTTATTGCTGTTGCTTCACCTATCGTTTATGAATTCGTTTACGATTCAGACGGAGTTGACGACAACAACGGTTCATTTGAAGGCTACGGCATTGAACCCGACCTTAACGAAAACAGAGCAGATAACTTTGCAGATATTCTTGACACAATCTGCGTTTATCTTACAAACTTCTTCAAAATCTTTATTAAAATCTTCGGCATAGGAAGATAATAAATTGTAATTCAATCAGCAAACGGCAGGAATTATTTTCCTGCCGTTTTTCTTTCCTGTAAATTGTTAAACAAAATTATTATTTTCAACTATCACTGATTATAGTTTTTATAATAATCTGCAAGTGCGATGCCCGTAGCAAGTTTTTCAAATTATAATTTTCAGCTATCTGATGTGAGTTTTATAATAATTTGCGAGTATTATGCCCATATCCGGTTTTTTAAATTATAATTTATCGGTGTAAATATATGATGAAATTGATTTTAACAGGTGGCTCCACTTGTCAGGGGAGCTGGATTTTTGCGAAGCAAAAAGACTGAGGGGTAGTTATATTTTTGATGTT
>JAGBHV010000016.1 GCA_017935325.1 Clostridia bacterium | reverse complement strand
TCCGAAGAAATTACCGCAGATTGCAATTTCAGTTGATATGCTTGACACAGGTATCGACGTGCCCGAAGTTCTGAATCTTGTTTTCTTTAAGAAGGTAATGAGCAAGGCGAAATTCTGGCAGATGATAGGTCGAGGTACACGCCTTTGCCCTGAACTTCTTGACGGTGAAAATAAGAATATGTTCTATATTTTCGACTTCTGCGGAAACTTTGAATTCTTCCGTATGGAGAAAGGTCGTTCTACTGCCAATCAGATTGCTCTGCAGGGTGCTATTTTCAGCCTGAAAGCACAGATGGTGTTCAAATTGCAGGACCTTGCATATCAGACTGATGAACTCATAGCGTTCCGTAAAGAGTTGGTTGACGATATGGTGCGAAAAGTCAGGGAGATGAATAAAGAAAACTTTGCAGTTCGTCAGCACCTTAAATATGTTGAACTTTATGCAAATCCCGATAACTATACAACACTTTCTTATGAAGACACTCTGATTATTGCAGATGAGCTTGCACCTCTGATTACACCTGACGAGGATGACCCGAAAGCAATGCGATTTGATGCACTTATGTATGGCATCGAACTTGCTTATCTTGTGGGTAAAAAATACGGACGTGCCCGAAGTGACCTTTACAAAAAGGTTGCAGGTATTGCAAAAGTAGGAGGCAACATCCCTGAAATTACAGCAAAATCTGAACTGATAAATAAGATTCTGCGTACCGACTATGTTGACAACGCAGGAATCAACGAGTTTGAACATATCCGTGAAAGCCTGAGAGATTTAATCAAGTATATTCCTACAGGCGGAACGATATATGACACAAATTTCGACGATGAAATACTCTCTATCGAATGGAATGAATCTGAACTCGAAAACGATGACCTTAAGAATTACAAGGCGAAAGCAGAGTTCTATGTCCGTCAGCATCAGGATAATGAGGTTATTGCCAAGCTGAAATCAAACATTCCGCTGAGTTCTGAAGATGTGAAAGCGTTGGAGCAGATTTTGTGGAGTGAGGTTGGTTCGAAAGCGGACTATGAAGCTGAATTTGGCGAAAAACCCCTTGGTGAATTTGTCCGCGAAATTGTAGGTCTTGATATGAACGCTGCAAAAGAGGCTTTTTCTGAATATCTCAATAATGTCAATCTTGATTCAAGACAGATTTATTTTGTTAATCAGATAGTTGAGTATATCGTTCACAACGGTCTGATGAAAGACCTTTCTGTGCTACAGGAATCTCCATTCACAGATAAAGGCAGTGTTGTAGAAATCTTCACCGACCTTACTGTGTGGATGGGTATCCGCAAAATTATTGAACAGGTTAACGCAAACGCAGTAGCGGCGTAAAATAATATAAAACATTCCCCAAAGATTTAATCTTTGGGGAATAGCTTTTGGGTTTTCAGTGAAGAGTGAATAGTGAAAAAAGCAAAAATCCCGCACACTATTGTGTACGGGATTTATTGGCGTGCTGCAAGGGATTCGAACCCCTGACCTTTTGGTTCGTAGCCAAACACTCTATCCGGCTGAGCTAGCAGCACAAAAGACGTTTTTCAACGCTCATATATATTACCACAACAATTCAAAAAAATCAATAGCAAATTGCAATTTTTTAAGATTTTTTTGAATTATTTTTTTGCTTTGGCTTTATCGCCTTTCTTTTCATAACCGAAAGTTGATGCAAAGAGGTCAATTTTGAAAGCTTTGATTACAGAACTGAAGAGTCTTGAACCCTGAACGGGCATAAGTCTGTTGAATCTGCCCATTGCATTGCCGTCAAAGCCCACAACGATGTATGACTTTTTGCGTAAAATTCCTTTGAGAATTCTGTTAACAGCCTTGTGGCAGGGGGTTGAAACCATGTTGATAAGGTTCATACCGTCTGTTGCACCCTGATTTCTGAAAATATCAGTTTTTGTAAATCCGGGGCAAACAAGGCCGATATATGCTTCGCCACGCATTTCCTCACGCATTGCTTCCGTAAGACCTTTAACGGCTGCTTTACTTGCAGAATACATTGATGTGCCGCCAAGAGCCATAAGTGCCGCAGAAGAAGCAACGTTTACTATCGCGGGAGTTTCGCTTTCAAGAAGAAGCGGAAGCATGATTTTTGATGAATATGCTGCTGAATAGAAGTCGATGTTGATTGATTCGTCGATTTCTTCTTTTGAATAGTTTACAAGTCTGTCAAAACGGGGGAGAACACCTGCGTTGTTGATAAGCACATCAGGCTTGATGTTGTTTTCTACGAGATAATCGTGGAAATTCTGCCAGTTGTCGTAGCTTGAAACGTCAAAGAGTTTATATGAAAACTGTTTTGCATAGTCGCCCAATTCTTCTGTAAATTTAATCATTTTTGCTTCGCTTCGTGCAACACCGATAACATTACAATTCTGCTCTTTGATAAGTCTTTCTGCAAGCATTTTACCGATACCGCTTGAAGCACCTGTGATGATAACTGTTTTGCCGTAAATCCACTTTGCCATAATTTTTCCCCCTGAAATTGAATTTTAACTATGTTAAAAGTATATCACAGTTTTTCAACATTTTCAACAGTTCAGTACGGATTATATGTAAATTTTAACAGAAATAAATTTTAATAAATTGTATCATTTGGTGAATTTTGTTGACATAGACAGTATTTGGATTTATAATTAAACTATCATATTGTGTTCCAAAGGAGGAATAGAAATGGATAAATATTTAATTATTAACGCGGACGATTTCGGTATGTGCAGAGGGTCAAACCTTGCAGTAATGGAACTTCTTAAAGAAGGTAAAATTACATCTTCAACAATTATGGCTCCCTGTGCATGGGCACCTGAAGCAGCAAAGTTTGCGAAGGAAAACCCTGAACTTGCAATAGGCGTTCACCTTACAACAACAAGTGAATGGGATAAGTACAGATGGGCTCCCGTAAATACATCAAATACAGATTCTATGCGTGACGAAGACGGTTTCTTCTACCACGAAAGCGACGATTTTGAGAAAAACTGCGATGTAGAAGAAGTAAAAGGTGAAATTGAGGCACAGATTGCAAGACTTAAAAAATTAGGTCTTACAAACCCCTCACATATGGACAACCATATGGGCTCACTTTACGGAATTGAAACAGGCAGATTTGAACTCATTCAGGCAACTCTTGAAATTGCAGGCAAATACGGTCTTCCTTTCCGTTTTCCCATGCAGTTTACAGATGCTCAGTTTACAAATGATATGCTTGCAATCCACGTGCCGAAAGAGCTTATTGAACAATTTATCGGCGGTATGACACAGCTCGGTCAGAGCCTTAAGGTTGCAATGCCCGATTTCCTTCTTCCAAGCCATTGGAACGGTCCGCAGAAAGACAGCTTTGAAAACTACAGAGAATATATTTACGAATTCTACCGCACATTTGAACCCGGTGTTACAGAAACATATATTCATCCTTCACTTCCCACAGATGACCTTAAAGGCACAACAGGATGTTGGGAAAGACGTGTATGGGAATACGAACTGTTCAAAGACCCAAAAACAAAACAGCACATTGAATCTCTTGGCATAAAACTTATTAACTACCGTGACCTTAAAAAGATGAGAGGTTTTTAAGCTATGAAAAAGATTATATCTATAGTGCTTTCAATAACACTTTGCGTGGCTGTCGGTGCAGTTGTTTTGAATAACACAAACAAAACCGAAATAGAATATACGCCTTTTTCATCAGGCAACAGTCAGGAAACAATCAATGAACTTGAAGAGGGAATGGACATTGCAACAGAAATTGCTGAAGAAGCGGCTGAAAATCCTGTTGAAGTTACAGGCTCTGCTCTTGGGTATATTGTTGTAACAGATACAATTCCCGCTGACGGAAGAACTGACGTTGCAGATGAACTTCAGGCACTTATCGATGCAAACCCCAACAGAACAATCTATTTCCCTGATGGAGTTTATCTTATAAGTCATCCGATTTATACTCCTGCAGACCCGCGTAAGAGCGTTGATTTGCAGCTTTCAAACTATGCTGTAATCAGAGCATCATCTGATTTTGAAGGTGAAGCTTTAGTTATTCTCGGCGGTAAGGATGCAATGAACGACACTCACACAGTAGGCAGCAACTATGCCCTTGAAGGCGGTATTCTCGACGGAAGCGGTAAAACAAATGGTGTTGTTATTGCAGGCGGACGTGAAACTGCAATCAGGCAGGTTTCAATCAAACACACAGTTGTAGGTATCCATGTGAAATACGGTGCAAACAGCGGTTCATCTGATGCTGACATCAACGATGTAAATATTATCGGCACAGGCGGTACAAACTCAATCGGCGTTATTGTTGAAGGTTGGGACAATACTTTCACAAATATGAGAATCGGCAATGTTTTCATCGGATTCCATGTTAAAACTTCTGCAAATGCGTTGACAAATATTCATCCTCTTTATTATTCTGATTATACTGATTATGAAAACAGTGCAGGTTTCCTTGACGATGGCGGAAATAATATTTACAATTTCTGCTACAGTGACCAGTTTGCAAACGCATTCATAACAACAGGTGAAGTATCATCAGTTTATGATAACTGTTTCTGCTATTGGTATTCAGAGGCAGGTCACAGAGAAGTTGCATTCAAGGCTGATAAATTCAATTCGGTTGTTGATAATCTCCGTTGCGGATTCAGATACGATACAAGGGATAACAACCACGTTCTCATAACTGAAAAATCAGGCGGAACAGGTGAGTTCGATACTGTTCTTGTGGAAAATCATAAGGTGAAATCAAGCACTCATAATCTTTATAAAGAGGGAAGTATTTACAGCTTTTTTGCAAAATTGTTTGCATGAGGTGAAGTGAAATGAAAAAGTTTTCATGTATTTTATTGTCGCTTTTTTTAGTTGTCTCAATATTTGCAGTTGTTGCAAGTGCAGAGAATATAACTTATGAACAATGGCAGGAGTATTATACAACTTGTGATAACACGAAAATCATGCTTACTCCCGGTGCGGACGAAACACAGATGAATTTTTGCTGGCATTCTGTACGTGATAAAGATAATTCAAAACCTGTTATAAAACTCAGCAAAAACAAAGATATGAGTGATTGTGCAGAATTCAAAGGTTACTCAACTTTTTCTGATTTGCCTGAACAGAGAGTAAACAATGTAACGGTAACAAGTCTTGAAGAAAATACAACTTATTATTACACTTACGGAACAGAGCAAGTTCAGAGCGAAGCTGAAACTTTCAGAACAAATTCTTTTGACAGTTTTAAGTTTTTGTACATAAGTGATGCACAGCCCAGCTACAAGGATGATTTGACAGAGCGTGCGTTTAAGTGGAACAGAACACTTGAATCGGCATTTAATTCAAATGATGATATCAGCTTTATTGTCAACGCAGGTGACGTTACAAACTACGGCAAACCCACAGAAGAGTGGACTGCGTTTTTGTCGCCTGAATATCTGCGTTCTTATCCTATGGCAGCAACACAGGGCAATCATGATAAAAAAGGCACAACATACAAGTATTATTTCAATAATCCTAATGTTTACTTAGGTTTTGCTCCTACAGTTTACGGCAACGGATATTACTTCACATACGGCGATGTGCTTTTTGTTATGATTAATTCAATGAAAATAAATATCTTTGATAATTATAAACTCATAAAAAAAGCAGTTGAAGAAAACCCGGATACAAAATGGCGTGTTGCAGTAATGCATTACGATGTTTACGGCACAGGTCACCACGCAATTCAGGACGATGTTATTGCTGCTAAAAGGTCAATAGTACCTGTGCTTGAAAGTTATGATTTTGATATTGCACTTACAGGCCATGACCATATTTACGGCAGATCATACTTTATGGAAGATGATAAGGTTGTGGAAACAGAAGGCTATGATTCAGGCTCGGTAACAGACCCTGAAGGCATTATCTATTTCACACAGACTGCATCTTCAGGCAATACAAGAGCAGAAACTTATGATTTTGAATGGCTTGGCAAAACTGTTCTTTCAGAAAATGACTGTTATTCAACTATTGAAATTACAGATGAGGGGCAGTTGAAGCTTGTATCTGTTGATTCAATTACAGGCGAAGCAATAGATACATTCACAATTACAAAGACTGATTTTACTTTTGAAGAAAAGAAAATGGAAAACGGTTATATCGGTGAAATGTTAGAACCGCTTATGGGTGAATATTTTGTGATATATAAAGTGATATATCAGATTTTCACTTTCAGTTGGTTGTTTAATTTCTAAAAATACAAGGGACAGAGCTTTCGCCGAGTTCCCACAAGGCAGTTTTTGTTTCTCAAACAAAATTCCTTGTATTTTTGCCAAAAGCCTCACAAGGCGACAGCCTTGCTGCTTTTTTGGCTTCAATTCAAGAAATTTTGCTTTTCTACGAAACTGCGAAGCACTTTAAAATGCGAAATTGCGTGTGCAAGAAAAGGCGAAAACCACCGATAACGCTGTCGCGTATCGGTGGT
>JAGBHV010000015.1 GCA_017935325.1 Clostridia bacterium | reverse complement strand
TGTGAGTTTAAAAGCGAGCGTTGCCTTCCTCTGACGAGGAAGGTGGATTTTTTGTGCTTGCACAAAAAAGACGGAAGGAGAGAAACATCAAAAATATAACTACCCCTCAGTCTTTTTGCTTCGCAAAAATCCAGCTCCCCTCACAAGTGGAGCCACCTGTTAAAATCAATTTCATCATATATTTACACCTATAAATTATAATTTATAGCACAATTAATTTTAACATCGTAGGGGCGCCCATCGGGCGTCCGCCTGAAAATCACGCATAATTTAACGGGTCGTCGAGGACGCCGACCCCTACAATACCAAATTGAACATCCCGATAAATTATGATTTATCGGGATGTTTAAATGTTATATTGCAGGGAACGGCGGTTTCTGATGTTCCGCAAATCACATGTAAATGGGCGGTTTTCGGTAAATGCCAAACCCTGCAATACAAAATTGAATTTGTCTTTTTCAGACCGCAGGAAAGTAATTGTACATCTGAAAATTTTTATTAAGTTATTAACTTAATTTAACAAGTAACAAAAGAGTGAAAAATAGTTGCGAAATCGTTAATATTATTGACAAACAAACCTATATTTGATATAATAAAGAAAATCTTATGGCATCAAGTTGCCGAGGGATTGAAAATATAGTGAATCGGTTTGTATTTTTGTATCCCTGTCTTTAATGACAGGGATTTTTTTCAGGGAGGAAACAATGAACTTCGTTTTAAAAAATGCAAAAGTTTATCGTAAAGGCAAGTTCATAAAAGGCGATATTCTTGTAAAAGATGGTCGCCTCAATCATCTTTTCGGTTTTTCATCTGTTCCTTGTGATGCTGTCGTTTATGACGCTGAAAATTGTATTATTATTCCGGGTCTTGTTGATGTACACGTGCATCTCAGGGAGCCCGGTTTTTCTTTTAAGGAAACGGTAAAAAGCGGAACACTTGCAGCTGCTCACGGCGGATATACGCATGTATGTTCAATGCCGAATCTTAATCCTGTTCCCGATAATCTTAAAAATCTGAAGCAACAGCTTGATATCATCAAAAATGATGCTGTTATCAAGGTCACTCCTTATGGCTCAATCACAGTCGGTCAGATGGGTGACGAAATTTCCGATATGGACGACATGAAGGACCTTGTTGCAGGCTTCTCTGATGACGGCAAGGGTGTTCAGGAAGCTGAAATGATGATTATGGCAATGGAAGTTGCAAATGCCTGCGGAAAGATGATAGTAGCTCATTGCGAAGATAATTCATTACTCCATGGCGGATATATTCACGACGGTGAATATGCACGTATTCACGGTCACAGAGGTATATGCTCAGAAAGCGAATATCTTCCCATCAAGCGTGATATTCCTCTTGCTAAACGTACAGGTTGCGGTTATCATGTGTGCCACATTTCAACAAAAGAAAGCGTTGAAATTATCAGGCAGGCTAAAAAAGACGGCGTGAATATTTCTTGCGAAACTGCTCCTCATTACCTTGTCCTAAATGATATGGATTTGCAGGAAGACGGCAGATTCAAAATGAACCCGCCCATAAGAAGTGAAGAAGACAGATTAGCTCTTATTGAAGGCATAAAAGACGGCACGATCGAAATGATTGCAACTGACCATGCACCTCACACTGCCGAAGAAAAGGGCAGGGGCCTTGAAAAAAGTTTAATGGGTGTTGTAGGCCTGGAAACTGCATTCCCTGTTCTCTGGACAGAGCTTGTTATGAAAAATATAATTTCTGCAGAACAGCTTGTGAAAATAATGAGCATCAATCCTGCAAAACGCTTCGGCTTTGAAAGCGGACTTGATAACGGAAAAATTGCTGATTTTGCAGTGTTTGATGTGAGCGAAGAATATGAAATAAATCCCGAAGATTTCCTTTCAATGGGCAGAGCAACTCCTTTTGAAGGAAGAAAAGTTTACGGCAAATGTCTTATGACGGTTTGCGGCGGTGAAATAGTGTACAGCGATATTGAAAGGCGGAAAGAAAATGCTACAGACAGTATTTGAGATAAAATCAAATGAAAAAATCGCAAAAGA
The DNA here is from genome assembly GCA_017935325.1 of Clostridia bacterium. Classification (GTDB taxonomy): domain Bacteria; phylum Bacillota; class Clostridia; order Oscillospirales; family Acutalibacteraceae; genus SIG575. The sequence continues at coordinate 89,760 of JAGBHV010000015.1, read as the reverse complement.
CGTTTACAAAATGGTGCTTCTCGGTGATACATCTGACCTTAAAAAACCGGGTCAGTTTGTAAACATCAAGCTTGACGGCTTCTTTTTAAGAAGACCGATTTCAGTCTGTGATTATGATGAAAATGTGCTCATACTCATTTATAAAGTTGTAGGTGCAGGCACAGAAGTTATGAGTAAAATGTGTCAAGGTGAAAAGCTTGACATTCTCACAGGTCTCGGTAACGGCTTTGACACTTCAAAAAGCGGCGATAATCCCGTTGTTATCGGTGGCGGTGTTGGCGTGCCACCCATGTTCAACCTTGCAAGAAAATTAATCGAAGAAGGCAAGAAGGTAACTGCTGTTCTCGGTTTTAATAAAGAAGAAGAAATTTTCTATAAGGATGAATTTGAAAAATTAGGCGCAAAGGTTCTTATTTCAACTGTTGACGGTTCAGTAGGAACAAAAGGTTTCGTTACAGATGCAATGAAAGAAATCGATTTTTCTTACACTTACTGCTGCGGTCCTGAGCCGATGCTCAAGGCAGTATATAATGCATCAGATAAAGATGGTCAGTTCAGTTTTGAAGAAAGAATGGGTTGCGGTTTCGGCGCATGTATGGGATGCAGCTGCAAAACTAAATACGGTAATAAACGAATCTGCAAGGAAGGACCCGTACTCTGCAAGGAGGAAATAATATGGTAAATACAAAAGTTAATTTATCAGGTGTTGAGCTTGATAATCCTATAATTCCTGCAAGCGGAACATTCGGTTTCGGTTACGAATTTGCAGAGCTTTATGATATAAATATTCTCGGTTCACTTTCTTTCAAGGGTACCACTCTTGAACCTCGTTTCGGCAATCCCACTCCGCGAATTGCAGAAACAGAAAATGGTATGATTAATTCTGTCGGTCTTCAGAATCCCGGTGTTGAAAAAGTAATTTCAGAAGAACTTCCGAAATTGCGTGCTTGCTTCAATAAGCCGATTATGGCAAACATCAGCGGTTTCTCAATTGATGAATACAGAGCAAGCTGTGAAAAAATTGATAAAGAAGACCAGGTTGAATTTATTGAAGTTAATGTAAGCTGTCCTAATGTTCACAACGGCGGTATGAGCTTCGGCACATCGCCTGAAAGTGCAGCGGCAGTAACAAAAGCTGTAAAAGAAGTTACAACAAAGCCTGTGTTTATTAAACTCAGCCCTAACGTAACTGACATTGCGTCAATTGCAAAAGCTTGCGAAGAAGCGGGTGCAGACGGTATCAGCCTTATCAACACACTTCTTGGCATGAAAATAGATTTAAAAACAAAGAAACCTGTTATTGCAAATAAGATGGGCGGTTTTTCGGGCAATGCAATTTTCCCCGTAGCTGTCAGAATGGTTTATCAGGTTTACGAGGCTGTAAACATTCCGATTATCGGCATGGGCGGTGTATCAAAAGCAGAAGATGTAATTGAACTTATGCTGGCAGGTGCAACTGCAGTCCAGGTAGGTGCAGCAAACCTTACAGAGCCTTTTGCTTGTAAAAACATAATTGAGGATTTACCCCGCGTTATGGCTAAATACGGTATTAATAATTTAAAAGATATAATAGGAGGCGCACACTAATGGGAAAAGATGTAATTATTGCGTGTGATTTTGACGGTAAGGAGGAAGTGCTTAAATTTCTTGACAAGTTCACAGGAAGAAAACCTTTTGTGAAAATCGGTATGGAGCTGTATTATTCAGCAGGTCCTGAAATCGTAAAAGAAATCAAAGCAAGAGGACATAAAATTTTCCTCGATCTTAAACTTCATGACATTCCGAACACAGTTAAAAAATCAATGGCAGTTTTGTCAAAATTGGATGTTGATATGTGCAACCTCCACGCAGCCGGCACAGTTGCTATGATGGAAGCAGCAATTGAAGGACTTACACGTCCTGACGGCACGAGACCCCTTCTTATTGCAGTTACTCAGCTTACTTCAACAAGTGAAGAAAGAATGAAAGAAGACTTACTTATCGATAAACCTATCGATGAAGTTATTATGCACTACGCCTCACGTGCTAAGGTTGCAGGTCTTGACGGCGTAGTTTGTTCACCTCTTGAAGCAAGCAAGGTTAAAGATGTCTGCGGTAAAGAATTTCTTACAGTAACACCCGGCGTTCGTTTTGCAGACGGTGATGTAGGTGATCAGGTAAGAATTGCAACTCCTGCAAGAGCAAAAGAAATCGGTTCTGACTATATCGTTGTAGGCAGACCCATCACTCAGGCAGAAGACCCGGTTGCAGCATACGAAAGATGCGTAAGCGAATTTGTTGATTAATAGTTTTATATAAAGGAGAAAGATATTATGGAAAGACTTATTGCCGAAGATTTGCTCTCTATCAGAGCTGTATTTTTCAGACCGGACGAGCCCTTTACATGGGCAAGCGGCATCAAAAGCCCTGTTTATTGCGACAACAGACTTACTCTCACGGCTCCCAAAGTAAGAAACGATGTTGAAAATGCACTTGCTGAAACAATCAAAAAGGAATATCCCGAATGCGAAGTTCTTATGGGAACAAGCACAGCAGGTATCGCACATGCAGCTATCACCGCTCACATTCTCGGTCTTCCTATGGGTTATGTACGTTCAGGTTCAAAAGACCACGGCAGACAGAATCAGATTGAAGGTAAGCTCGAAAAAGGCCAGAAAGTTGTAGTTGTAGAAGACCTTATTTCAACAGGTGGCAGCGTTATTGAAGTTGTGAATGTTCTTCGTGAAGCAGGCGCAGAAGTGCTTGGTATTGTAAGCATTTTCACATACGGTATGCAGAAAGGTCTTGACAGACTTGCTGCTGCAGATGTTAAAAACGTATCTCTTACAAACTTTGACGTTATTGCTAATGTTGCGGCTGAAACAGGCTACATCAAAAAAGAAGACGTTGAAAGACTTATTAAATTCAGAAATAATCCTTCAGACGAAAGCTGGATTGGGTGAACTATATGAGAAGTCTTATTGATATTAAAGACCTGTCCATCGAAGAAATTGATGAACTTATTGTAAAGGCAAACGATATCATTGAAAATCCGAAAAAATATGTACATGCTTGTGACGGACTCAAACTCGCAACTCTTTTCTTTGAACCGTCAACAAGGACAAGGCTCAGCTTTGAAGCAGCTATGTATGAGCTGGGTGGTAATGTTTTAGGTTTTTCAGAAGCACAGTCAAGTTCAGCTGCAAAAGGCGAAAGTGTTTCCGATACAGTGAAAACAGTAAGCTGTTATGCTGATATTATTGCTATGCGTCATCCAAAAGAGGGTGCACCGCTTGTTGCTTCAAGAAAAGCTTCTGTGCCGATTATCAATGCTGGTGACGGTGGTCATAACCATCCCACACAAACACTTACTGATCTGCTCACAATTCACCGTGAAAAAGGCAGATTCAATAATCTTACAATCGGCTTCTGCGGTGACCTTAAATTCGGCAGAACAGTTCATTCTCTCATTGAAGCAATGTCAAGATATCAGAATATAAAGGTTGTTCTGATTTCTCCTGTTGAACTTAAACTTCCCAGCTACATCAAGCATGATGTTTTGAGAGCACATAACATAGAATATGTTCAGACAACAAATCTTGAAGATGTTATGCCCACGCTTGACATTCTTTATATGACACGTGTTCAGCGTGAAAGATTCTTCAATGAAGATGATTATGTAAGACTTAAAGACAGCTATATTCTTACACCTGAAAAACTTGTAAACGCAAAAGAAGATTTATGCATTATGCATCCGCTGCCCAGAGTTAACGAGATTTCAACAGAAATCGACAGCGACAGCAGAGCTTGCTATTTCAAACAGGTTCTTAACGGTAAATTTATAAGAATGGCTCTTATTCTTAAACTTCTGGGGGTGGAATAATTGATAGTTGATGCAATAAAAAACGGTATTGTTATTGACCATATTACTGCAGGACACGCTATGGAATTGTATTCAATTCTTGAGCTTGATAAGCTTGATTGCACAGTTGCAGTTTTAATCAATGTGCCCAGTAAGAAAAAAGGAAAAAAAGATATAATTAAAGTGGACACACTTCTTGATGTTGATTTTGATGTTTTAGGTTACGTTGATCCTAATATTACCGTCAGCATTATAAAAGACAGTAAGGTTGAAAAGAAACTTGAGATGAAACTTCCGTCAACCGTAACAAACGTAATCAAATGCAAAAATCCTCGTTGTATCACATCAACCGAGCAGGAGCTTGACCACATTTTTAAACTCACAAATGCAGAGAAGAAAATTTACAGATGCGTTTATTGTGAAAGTAAGGCAAAGTAATAAAACTGATAAAAAATAAGTCAGAATTACGCTTTTTTTGTAAGTAAAACTGTTGACTATCTATTCGGCAGAATGTATAATTGTTACATTAGGTTAATATGCGTTTTTCACAACTGACGGAACAGGTGGAAATAACACCAAGGGAGTGGAAAATATATAAATTTGTCGACCGTCTGGGCAGTTCTTATCTACATCAAATGTGGGCGAGAATTGCCTTTATCTGCTTTTTAACTCAAATAACACATTCCTCAGGAGGAAAGAACAATGAAAAAAGTTGCTATTATTATGGGCAGTGACAGCGACCTGCCTGTTATCGAAAAAGGTATCGCGAAACTTGAAGAATTCGGAATTGATTTCGAAGTTCATGTTTTTTCAGCCCACAGAACACCTGTCGAGGCAAAAGTTTTTTCTGAAACAGCAAGAGAAAACGGTTTTGGTGTAATTATTGCTGCTGCAGGTATGGCTGCACATCTTGCAGGTGCTATTGCAGCAAACACAACACTTCCCGTTATCGGTATCCCTGTAAAATCAACTAACCTCGATGGTATGGACGCACTTCTTTCAACAGTCCAGATGCCTACAGGTATCCCGGTTGCAACAGTTGCAATCAACGGTGCAGCAAATGCAGCACTTCTTGCAATTGAAATTCTTGCAGTGACTGATGCAGAACTTGCAGATAAACTTGACAAAATGAGAAAAGACGGTGCAGAAACAGTTCTTAAAAAGGACGCTGCAATTTCAGCAAAATACTCTAAGTAAGGTGATATAAATGGGCGGCTTTTTTGGCGCAGTATCAAACAGAGATTGCGTTATAGACGTTTTTTTCGGCGTTGACTACCATTCACATCTTGGTACAAGACGTGGCGGTATGGCAGCATATGATGAAAAAATAGGTCTGCAACGTGAAATTCATAATATAGAAAACTCTCCTTTCAGAACTAAATTTGAAGGGATTACAGAGGAAATGAAAGGTAATTCATGCATCGGTTGCATAAGTGATAATGACCCGCAGCCTTTGCTTATGCGTTCAAAACTCGGTGTGTATGCAATATGCAATGTAGGAGCAGTCAACAACGCAGACGAATTAGTAGAAAAATATTTGTGTGACGGCGGCCATTTTACAGCAATGACCGGCGGCAAAATCAATTCAACAGAACTTGTGGCTGCGTTAATCAGTACAAAGCCGAGCTTCGTTGAGGGGATTAAATTTGTTCAGGAAGTTATTGATGGCTCAATGTCAATTCTTGTACTTCTTGAGGGTGGAAAAATAATTGCTGCAAGAGATAAAATGGGCAGAATTCCTGTTATTATAGGTAAAGACGATGACGGTTACTGTGTAACCTTTGAAAGTTTTGCTTACGATAAATTAGGATATGCCTTTGAAAAAGAATTAGGTCCGGGCGAAATAGTCTCTATCACCAAAGACAAAATTGAAGTTTTGTCAGAGCCGGGAGAAGAAATGAAAATATGTGCATTTCTCTGGACATATTACGGCTATCCTACATCAACTTATGAAGGTGTGAATGTTGAAGCTATGCGTTGCCGTAACGGTGCAATTATGGCTGAAACAGATAAAAAGAATGGTGTAGCACAGGACCTTGACTATGTTGCAGGTGTTCCCGATTCAGGCACACCTCACGCAATAGGTTATGCAAATGTCAGCAGTGCAGATTTTGCACGTCCGTTCATTAAATATACACCAACATGGCCGAGAAGTTTCATGCCTTCTAATCAGAAGGAACGCAACAAGGTTGCAAAAATGAAACTTGTTCCCGTTCATGAGCTTATTGAGAATAAAAAACTTCTTTTTGTTGATGACAGTATTGTACGCGGTACACAGCTTCGTGAAACTGTAGAATTTCTTTATGAAAACGGAGCAAAAGAAGTTCATATACGTTCTGCTTGTCCTCCCATTATGTACGGTTGCAAATATCTTAATTTTTCACGCAGTACATCTGAAATGGAACTTATTGCAAGGCAGACAATTATGGAACTTGAAGGTGAAGATGGTGTCAATTATATTGATGAATATATTGACGGCAACACAGAGAGAGGCAAAAAAATGCGTAAAGCAATCTGTGAAAAACTTCATTTTTCATCGCTTGATTATCAGTCCCTTGAGGGTGTAATTAAATCAATCGGTTTGCCTGCATGTAAGATTTGCACTTACTGCTGGAACGGTAAAGAATAAAAAGTAAATTAATTATTTTAAATATTGAAAGGAAGATTAACTGTGAACAATTCTAAATCTGACAGCTACGCATCAGCTGGTGTTGACATTACTGCCGGTTACAAAGCAGTTGAACTCATGAAACAGCACATTGCAAGAACTATTACTAAAGGTGCCGCATCTGATATCGGCGGTTTCGGCGGACTTTTTGAACTTGATTTAACAGGTATTTCACGCCCTGTACTTGTAAGCGGTACAGACGGTGTAGGCACAAAGCTTAAACTTGCATTTATTATGGATAAACATGATACAGTTGGTATTGACTGCGTTGCAATGTGTGTAAACGATATCATTTGCTGCGGTGCAAAACCCTTGTTCTTCCTTGACTATATTGCATGTGGCAAGAACGTTCCTGAAAAAATTGCAAGCATCGTTTCAGGTGTTGCTGAAGGTTGTGTTCAGTCAGGTGCATCTCTCATCGGCGGTGAAACAGCAGAAATGCCCGGTTTTTATCCCATTGATGAATATGACCTTGCAGGTTTCTCAGTAGGCGTTGTTGACAGAGAAAAAGTTGTTGACAATTCTACAGTTAAAGAAGGCGATGCAATTATCGCTCTTAAATCAAGCGGTGTTCACTCAAACGGTTTCTCACTTGTAAGAAAAGTTTTTGATGTAGAAAATAACGATATCAAAACTCCCGTTGAAAAACTCGGCGGAAAATCAATCGGTGAAACACTTCTTACTCCCACAAAGATTTATGTTAAACCCGTTCTTGCTCTTCTTGAAGAAATTAAAGTTAAGGCTATCTCTCACATCACAGGCGGCGGCTTCTACGAAAATATTCCGAGAAGTATTCCCAAAGGCTTTGGCGCAAAAATCAAGAGAAGCGATGTTCAGGTTCTTCCGATTTTTGAACTCATTGCAGAAACAGGTAATATCCCTGAAAGAGATATGTTCAACACATTCAATATGGGTGTTGGTATGAGCATTGTTGTGGCTAAAGAAGATGCAGACAAAGCACTTGAAATTCTCCGTGCAAACGGCGAAGATGCTTATATTCTCGGTGAAGTTGTGGCTTCCGAAGAGGGTGTTATCATTGAGTAAAAAAAATATTGCCGTACTTGTTTCAGGTGGCGGAACAAATCTTCAGAGTCTTATTGATTGCCAGAAAAACGGATATTTCGGCAACAGCGAAATCACTCTTGTAGTTGCATCAAAACCGGGTGTTTATGCTCTTGAAAGAGCATCAAATGCCGGTATAAAAGGCACAGTTCTTGCAAGACGTGACTATGAAGATATTGCTTCTTATTCAAAAGCACTTGTTGAAACTCTGCAGGATGCTGATATTGATTTGGTTGTTCTTGCAGGCTTCCTTACAATAATTGATGAACAGGTTTATGAAGCTTTCCCCAACAGAATCATAAACGTTCATCCGGCTCTTATTCCATCTTTCTGCGGCAAAGGTTTTTACGGCTTGCATGTTCATGAAGCGGCTTTGGCAAAAGGTGTTAAAGTTTCAGGTGCAACAGTTCATTTTGTAACACCTGAATGTGATGCAGGTCCTATAATTCTGCAGAAAGCAGTTGAAGTTAAACAAGGAGATACTCCCGAAACACTTCAGAAAAGAATTATGGAAGAAGCAGAATGGAAAATATTACCCCTTGCAGTAAAACTTTTCTGTGAGGACAGAATAACAGTTGAAGATAACATAGTTATTATAGATGAAAGGGAATGATGATATGGAGATTAAAACTATAGCTAATGAACTTAATTCTCTTGCTTATCACGGCAGAGGTATTATTATAGGTAAAAGTGCTGACGGTAAAAAAGCTGTAACCGCTTATTTCATTATGGGCAGAAGCGAAAACAGCCGTAACCGTGTTTTTGTTGCTGAAGGCAATGCAATGAGAACAAAGGCTTTTGATGAATCAAAAATGACAGACCCGCATCTTATCATTTACTATCCCGTAAGAGTTCTCGGTAACAAAACAATCGTTACAAACGGTGACCAGACAGATACTCTTTATGAACTTATGGATAAGCAGATGACATTTGAACAGGCTCTTCGTACAAGAGAATTTGAAGACGATAAACCTAACTTCACTCCCAGAATTTCAGGTATTATCCGCCTTGAAAATGACGGTATGAACTATGCAATGTCAATTCTCAAGAGTGCAGAAGGTGACGATTCATCCTGTGAAAGATTCACTTATGCATACTCAAACCCCATCGCCGGTAAAGCAAAATTCATCCATACATATAACTGTGACGGTAATCCGCTTCCCTCATTTGAAGGCGAACCGAAAACACTTGAACTTCCCGATGTTTCAATCGATGAACTCACAGACCTTATTTGGACAAATTTAAACGAAGATAATAAAGTTTCTCTTTTCGTAAGATATATTGATATCGAATCAGGTAAAGCAGAAACAAGAATTGTTAATAAAAACAAGTAATCAGGAGGCTTATCATGAAAGAATTTGAACTTAAATATGGTTGTAATCCTAATCAGAAACCTGCAAAAATTTTCATGGCAGACGGAAAAGATCTTCCCATTGAAATTTTAAACGGCAGACCCGGTTTTATCAATTTCCTTGATGCTTTCAACAGCTGGCAGCTTGTAAAGGAAATCAAAGAAGCTTTGGGCGAAGTTGCTGCAACGTCTTTCAAACATGTAAGCCCCACATCTGCTGCTATCGGCACAAAACTTCCTGACAGCCTTAAAAAAGCTTGCTTTGTTGATGATATCGAAGGTCTTGATGATTCTCCTCTGGCTTGTGCATATGCAAGAGCAAGAGGCACAGACAGAATGTCATCATTCGGTGACTGGATTGCACTTTCAGATGTTTGCGATGTAACAACAGCAAAACTTATTGCACGCGAAGTTTCTGACGGTGTTATCGCTCCCGGTTATGAACCCGAAGCACTTGAAATTCTCAAAGGCAAGAGAAAGGGTAGTTACAATATCGTAAAAATTGACCCCGATTATGTTCCCAATCCCGTTGAACACAAAGATGTTTACGGCATTACATTTGAACAGGGCAGAAACGAATTCAAAATTAATGAAGAACTTCTTTCAAACCTTGTAACAGAAAATAAAGATGTTCCCGACAGTGCAAAAAGAGACCTTATTATTGCTCTTATTACACTTAAATATACACAGTCAAACTCTGTTTGTTATGCAGTTGACGGACAGGCTATCGGTGTAGGTGCAGGTCAGCAGTCAAGAATTCATTGTACACGTCTTGCAGGTAATAAAGCTGATATCTGGCATCTTCGTCAGCATCCCATGGTGCTTGAACTTCCTTTCCTCGACACAATCGGCAGACCTGACCGTGATAATGTAATCGACGTTTATATTTCTGATGATTATGAAGATGTTCTTGTTGACGGTAACTGGCAGAAATTCTTCAAAACACAGCCCGCACCTCTTACAAGAGAACTAAAAAAAGAATATCTTTCATCTCTTTCAGGTGTTGCTCTCGGCTCAGATGCTTTCTTCCCGTTCGATGATAATATCGAAAGAGCAAAGAGAAGCGGTGTTTCATATATCGCACAGCCCGGTGGCTCAATCAGAGATGATGTAGTTATCAATTGTTGTAACAAATACAATATGACAATGTCATTTACAGGAATGAGATTGTTCCATCACTAATTGAATGTAACGTACTAAGGAGATTATTTTAAAATGAACTTTTTTGACGAACTCGCAAATTATGACAGCGAAGTATTTTCAGCTTGTGACCTTGAACTGAAAAGACAGCAGCATAATATTGAACTTATTGCATCTGAAAACATTGTGTCAAAAGCTGTTCTTCTTGCTGCAGGAACAGTTCTTACAAACAAATATGCTGAAGGATATCCCGCAAAAAGATACTACGGCGGTTGTGAAAAGGTAGATATCGTTGAAAATATCGCAAGAGAAAGAGCAAAAGAGCTTTTTGGTGCAGAACACGCTAACGTTCAGCCCCACAGCGGTGCAAACGCAAACCTTGCAGCATTCTTTGCTTTGCTTGAATGCGGAGATACCGTTATGGGTCTTAACCTTGCAAACGGCGGTCATCTTTCTCACGGTTCACCCGTAAACATTTCAGGTAAATATTTCAACGTTGTTCCCTATGGCGTTGCAGATGATACTGAAATGATCGACTACGAGGAAATGAGAAGAATTGCTGTTGAGTGCAAACCCAAAATGATTGTTTCAGGTGCAAGTGCTTATTCAAGAACACTCGACTTTGCGAAAATCAGAGAAATCTGTGACGAAGTCGGTGCATATATGATGGTTGATATTGCTCACATCGCAGGTCTTGTTGCTGCAGGTCTTCATCCCAGTCCCGTGCCTTATGCAGATGTTGTAACTTCAACAACTCACAAAACACTTCGCGGTCCTCGCGGTGGTCTTATTCTTTGCAAAGAACAGTATGCAAAACAGATTGATAAGGCTGTTTTCCCCGGCACACAGGGTGGTCCGCTTATGCATGTTATCGCTGCAAAAGCAGTCGCTTTCGGTGAAGCACTTAAACCTGAATTCAAAGAATATCAGGCTCAGGTTGTTAAAAATGCCGCAACACTTTGTCAGGCGATGAAAGATGAGGGCTTCAGAATCGTATCTGACGGCACAGATAACCACCTCATGCTTGTTGACCTTACTCCTTTTGATATTACAGGTAAAGAACTTGAGAGAAGACTTGATGAAGTTCATATTACAGTAAATAAAAACACAATCCCCAACGAAAAACAGAGTCCTTTTGTTACAAGCGGTATCAGAGTAGGCACTCCTGCAGTTACTTCACGTGGATTCAAAGAAGAAGAAATGCTTCTCATCGCTAAATGGATTAAGCTTGTTGCAACAGATTTTGAAAATTCAAAGGACAGAATTGCTGAAGAAGTAATGGCACTTTGTGAAAAGTTCCCGATTTACCAGTAATATAATTGGAGGTAGACCCGATGAAACTTTTAGTTGTCGGTGGCGGCGGACGTGAACACGCTATCATCAAAAAACTTAAAGAAAATAAAGATGTTGAAAAAATTTACGCACTTCCCGGTAACGGTGGAATTGCTGCAGATGCAGAATGCGTATCTATCGGTGCTAAAGACATTGAAAAGCAGGTAGAATTTGCAAAAGAAAATGGTATTGATTTTGCGGTTGTTGCTCCTGATGACCCCCTTGTTTTAGGTGCGGTTGATGCATTTAATGAAGCGGGAATCAAATGCTTTGGTCCGAAGAAAGATGCAGCCATTATTGAAGGCAGTAAAGTTTTTTCAAAAAATCTTATGAAAAAATACGGCATTCCCACTGCTGAATATGAGGTTTTCTCAGATGCAGAAGATGCTCTTAAGTATATTGAAACTTGTCCCATTCCTACAGTTATCAAGGCTGACGGTCTTGCACTCGGCAAAGGTGTTATCATCGCTATGACTAGAGATGAAGCAGTTGCTGCAGTAAAAGAAATTATGGAAGATAAAGTCTTCGGTGAAAGCGGTAACAACATTGTTATTGAAGAATTCCTTACAGGTCCTGAAGTTTCGGTTCTTTCTTTCACAGACGGCAAAACTGTTGTTCCTATGATTTCATCAATGGACCACAAACGTGCACTTGATAATGACGAAGGCCTTAACACAGGCGGTATGGGCACAGTAGCTCCCAATCCTTATTACACTTCTGACGTTGCAAAAGAATGTATGGATAAAATCTTCCTTCCTACAATCAACGCAATGAAAGCAGAGGGCAGGGAATTCAAGGGTTGCTTGTACTTCGGTCTTATGATTACAGAAAAGGGACCTAAAGTTATTGAATACAACTGCCGTTTCGGTGACCCTGAAACTCAGGTTGTTCTGCCGTTGCTTGAAAGCGATTTGCTCAGCATTATGGTTGCTTGTGCTGACGGTACACTTACTGAAGAAATGGTAAAATTCTCAGATGAAAACGCTTGTTGTGTTGTTATGGCATCCGAGGGATATCCTAAAAAATATGCAACAGGCTTTGAAATTATAGCAGAAGAATCAGATGATTACGAGCTTTACATTGCAGGTGCAAAACTTTCTGATGACGGTAAACTTTTAACAGGTGGCGGTCGTGTTCTCGGCGTAGTTTCAAAAGCAGACACGCTTAAAGGCGCCGTTGAAAAAGCATATAAGTCAGTTGAAAAAGTAAGCTTTGATAATGCTTTTTACAGAAAAGATATCGGCAGAAGAGCACTCTTGAAAACGGAGGAATAATATATGGTTTACAGAATTTTTGTAGAAAAAAAAGCAGGCCTTGAAAATGAAGCAAATGAACTCAAGCATGACCTTCGTTCACTTCTTTCTATCAAAGGTCTTGAAAAATTAAGACTTTTCAACAGATATGACGTTGAAAATATTGACGCAGATTTATTTGAAAAAAGCAAAATGACAGTTTTTGCTGAACCTCAGCTTGATAATATCAGCGATGATTTTTCAGATGATAATGCTATCGTTTTTGCTACTGAATATCTTCCCGGTCAGTTTGACCAGCGTGCTGATTCAGCTGCTCAGTGTATTCAGATTATTTCACAGGGTGACAGACCTCTTGTGAGAACAGCAAAAGTTTACGCTCTCTATGGTGAAATTTCGGATGCAGAGCTTGCTGAAATCAAAAAATACGTAATCAACCCCGTTGAATCTCGTGAAGCTTCTCTTGAAAAGCCTGAAACACTTGCTGTTGATTATGAAATTCCCACAGAAGTTGAAACACTTGACGGCTTCCTTGATTTAGATGCAGATGGTCTCAGTCAGTTTGTTAAATCATACGGCCTTGCTATGGATAATGACGATATCAAATTCTGTCAGGATTATTTTAAAACTGAAAACAGAAACCCCACAATTACTGAAATCAGAATGATTGATACATATTGGTCTGACCATTGCCGTCATACAACTTTCCTTACAACTATTGATAACGTTAAGTTTGAAGATAAGCTTATAGAAGATGCATGGAAAGAATATATTGCCAAACGTGAAGAACTGGGCAGAACAAAGCCTATCAATCTTATGGATGTTGCTACACTCGCAACAAGAGTTCTTAAAGCAAACGGCAAACTCCCCAAGCTTGATGAATCTGAAGAAATCAATGCTTGTACAGTTAAAATGACAGTTGACGTTGACGGAGTGGATGAAGAATGGCTTCTTCTCTTCAAAAACGAAACTCATAACCATCCCACAGAAATCGAACCTTTCGGCGGTGCAGCTACTTGTATCGGCGGTGCTATCCGTGACCCGCTTTCAGGCCGTTCATATGTTTACGGTGCTATGCGCGTTACAGGTGCAGGCAACCCCCTGAAGAGCGTTGCTGAAACAATGAAGGGTAAACTTCCTCAGAGAAAAATTGTAAGAACTGCAGCTGCAGGTTATTCTTCATACGGTAACCAGATCGGTCTTGCAACAGGTCAGGTTGATGAACTTTATCACGATGGCTATGTAGCAAAGAGAATGGAAATCGGTGCAGTCGTTGCAGCAGCACCCGCTAAAAATGTTCGTCGTGAGAGACCTGAAGACGGCGATGTTGTTATTCTTCTCGGCGGCAGAACAGGTCGTGACGGTTGCGGCGGTGCAACAGGTTCTTCAAAATCTCATACACTTGAATCTCTTGAGAGCTGCGGTGCAGAAGTTCAGAAGGGTAATGCTCCGGAAGAAAGAAAACTCCAGAGACTTTTCAGAAACGCAGAAGCATCTTACCTTATCAAACGTTGTAACGACTTCGGTGCAGGCGGTGTTTCAGTTGCTATCGGTGAACTTGCTGACGGTCTTGAAATCGATCTTAACAAAGTTCCTAAGAAATATGATGGTCTTGACGGCACAGAGCTTGCAATCAGCGAAAGCCAGGAAAGAATGGCTGTTGTTGTTGAAGAAAAAGATGTTGCAAGATTCCTTGAACTTGCCTCTCTTGAAAACCTTGAAGCAACTCCCGTTGCAACAGTTAAGGCTGAACCTCGCCTTGTAATGCATTGGAACGGCAAGAAAATTGTTGACCTTTCCAGAGAATTCCTTAACTCAAACGGTGCAGAAAAGCACATTGATATTGCTCCCGTTAAACCTGAATGTTACAAGAAAACTGTTGAAGGCACATTCAAAGACAATCTTGAAGCTCTTGCAGATGACCTTAACGTCTGCTCAAAGAGAGGTCTTTCTGAAAGATTTGACTCAACTATCGGTGCAGGCACAGTTCTTATGCCTTTCGGCGGTAAACATCAGCAGACTCCCATTCAGGCAATGGTACACAAAGTTTCAACTGAAAAAGCGAAAACAAACAGTTGCTCACTTATGTCATGGGGTTATAACCCGTTCATCGCTTGTAAGAGCCCTTATCATTCAGCATACCTTGCAGTAATTGAATCAGTTTCAAAACTTATTGCAACAGGTGCTAAATTTGAAGATGTATACCTTACATTCCAGGAATATTTTGAGAAGCCTCTCAAATCGCCCACACGTTGGGGTAAACCTCTTTCAGCACTTCTTGGTGCATTCAAAGCACAGCTTGAACTTGAAATTGCTTCAATCGGCGGTAAAGACTCAATGAGTGGTTCATTTGAAGATATCGATGTTCCGCCTACACTTGTTTCTTTCGCTGTAACAACAGAAAAAGTTGACAGCATTGTATCTCCTGAATTCAAAGCAGCAGGTCATAATGTATGTCTTCTTAAGCCGGAATATGATGAAAACGGTCTTCCTGTAACTGCATCACTTAAGGCAAACTTTGATAAAGTCAATGAACTTCTTTCATCAGGCAAAGCTGTTGCAGCTTATACACCCACTCTCGGTGGTGTAGCAGAAGCAGTTATGAAGATGTGCTTCGGTAACGATATCGGCTTTGAATATAATGCAGAAATTTCAAATGATGAAATCTTTGGTTATAACTATGGTGCATTCGTTCTTGAAATAGCTGATGATACACAGGTTGGTATTCTTCTCGGTAAAACTACAGAAGAAAAAGCAATCGTTAAAGGCGACGAAAAAGTCTGCCTTAAAAATCTTCTCAAGATTTATGAAGATAAACTTGAACCTATCTATTCTTGCAATATCGAAACAGAAGGTAAGGAAATTCCTGCTTTCTCATTCGAAGCAAGTGAAAGAAAAGCTCCTGCAATCAAGGTTGCAAAGCCGAAAGTTCTTATCCCTGTATTCCCCGGAACGAACTGCGAATATGATTCAGCAAAAGCTATGGAATATGCAGGTGCAGAAGCTGAAATTATTGTTCTTAATAACCTTACAGCAGACGGCATTACAAGAAGTGTAGAAAGATTTGCAAAATCTCTTGAAACAGCACAGATGATTTTCGTTCCCGGCGGTTTCTCAGGCGGTGACGAACCTGACGGTTCAGGTAAATTCATCACAGCATTCTTCCGTAATGCAGCAGTTAAAGAAGGCGTAACAAATCTTCTTGAAAACCGTGACGGTCTTATGTGCGGTATCTGTAACGGTTTCCAGGCACTTATCAAACTTGGTCTTGTACCTTACGGTAAGATTATTGATACTGATGAAAATTGTCCCACACTTACATTCAACACAATCGGACGCCATCAGTCAAGATTAGTAAGAACAAGAATCGCTTCTAACAAGTCTCCATGGCTTGCAGCTACAAACGTAGGTGACGTTTACACAGTGCCGATTTCACACGGCGAAGGTCGTTTCCTTGCAAGTGAAGAACTTGTCAAGAAGCTTGCTGAAAACGGTCAGATTGCAACGCAGTATGTTGACCTTGAAGGTAATCCCACAGATGATATCCGTTTCAATCCCAACAATTCTGTTTGTGCTATTGAAGGTATTACTTCACCTGACGGCAGAGTATTCGGTAAAATGGGTCACTCTGAACGTAAAGGCTACGGACTTTACAAAAATGTTGACGGTGTTTATGATATGCAGATGTTTGAATCAGCAGTTAAATACTTTAAATAATTGAAACAGCGGAGACACTCTGATGTCTCCGCTATTTTTCGGAAGGAAATTTTGATGGAAAAATCTTTTGAAAATCTCTATTTATCACCTGAACTTAAACGTGCAGTTGATGAAATGGGATTTAACGAAATGACTGATATTCAGTCACAGGCAATACCGCTTATCCGCACAGGATGTGACGTTATCGGCCGTTCACAGACGGGTACAGGTAAAACTGTTGCCTTTGCAATTCCCGCTCTTGAAACCATTGATACAAGCCTTGAAAAAGTCCAGATTATAATTCTTTGTCCCACACGTGAACTTGCAATGCAGGGAGCAGGGGAAATAAAGAAACTTTCACGCTTTATGAATGGTGTAAGAGTATGCGATGTCTACGGCGGTGCTGCTATGGACAGACAAATTACAAAAATCAAGCGTGCAAATATCGTAATCGGTACTCCCGGCAGAATAATGGACCATATGCGCAGAAGAACACTTAAACTTCACGATGTAAAAATGGTTGTTCTCGATGAAGCAGACGAAATGCTCAGTATGGGATTCAGGGAAGATATTGAAGAAATACTTTCTCACACACCTGACGACAGACAAACCGTTCTTTTTTCTGCTACAATGCCTAAAGAAATTCTCGATATCACAGAAAAATTCCAGCGTGACCCGATGATGATTGAAATAAAATCACGCAGCCTGACAGTTGAGCATATAAAACAGCATTTTATCGAAGTGCCGATGGGCAAGAAAATGGATGCTCTGAATATGCTTCTTCGTTATTTTTCACCGAAACGTGCAATGATTTTCTGTAATACAAAAGCAATGGTCGAAGATTTAGGCAAATACCTGAAGGAAAACGGATTCGATTCCGAAAGCCTTCACGGTGATATGCAGCAATCTTCCCGTACGCGTGTTATGGATTCTTTCAAAGGCGGTTTAAGTAATATCCTTATTGCTACAGACGTTGCTGCTCGCGGTATTGATGTAAATGATATCGACTTTGTGTTTAACTATGATATTCCCCAGAACAGAGAATATTATGTTCACCGCATCGGACGTACAGGAAGAGCAGGTAAGGACGGTACTGCAGTTACAATTTGCAGCGGAAGACGTCAGATAACTGCAATTAAAGATATCGCAAAAAGCACTAAATCCGAAATTGAACAGCTTGATTTGCCAAGCACAGAAGATTTGAGAAATAAGCTTATTGAAAGAGAGCTCGTTCTTCTTGAAAATCAGCTTGAAATCAATGCTGATGACAGATACAACAAAATTCTCAACGAACTCTTAAGTAAAGGTCTTTCACTTTACGAATTGAGTGCCAAACTTCTGCAGATTATTATGGGTGAAAAGATTGAACAGATATCTTCTCTTGAATCTTTCGGCAAAAAACAAAGAGGAAATGATGAAGATTTTCAGAAAATCCGCATTTCAATCGGCAGAGCAAAAAAAGTTGCACCTAATCATGTTCTTTGTGCCGTTGCCGACAGAACAGGTATTTCAGGTAAGGAAATCGGCAAAATAGAAATTTATGATGAATATACTTTAGTTGGTATACCGAAAGATAAGGTTGATGAAATTATTCTGAAAATGGTCGGCTGTAAAATCAACGGCTTCAATGTTGATACAAGAGTTTATCAGGATAAAACAGCCAAAGTGAAGCCTGAAAAACATCAGAAAAATTCTGCTAAAGATAAACCTAAAAATTTCAAAGACGGCAAACGTGACAGAAATAAAGAAAAACCTTTCAGGAAACAGAAGGATAAATCAAAAAATAAGAAAAGAAGATAAAAATATCCCTCAACACTCATTGAATGTTGAGGGATAAACTTATTTTTCAAGAGATATAAGCATTTCGGTAAGTTCATCATAAAAATCATGAACATATTCTTCGCTTGAGAAAAGACCGATAGGTGTTCCGTGGTCACCAACTCGCGTGGGCATTACATTCCATATACCTTCGACTATTTCGCCATCAAAGTCCCTTGCAGGTTCATCAAATGGGTTTTTAGCGGAAACTGTATTTACAAGACCATCGTTTGCGAGCCAATCGTCATTAAATATTATCCCAGCAGTATCTTCCGGAGTGCCGTATATCAAAAGTAGTGTTCCGGTTAATGCAAGGAAAAAGAAATCGGTGTTTATCGGAAGTTTACTGTTTTTTCCTGAAGCATCATAGCTATAGCAAAAATAATTTATATTCTCGCTTATTTCAATCTTGTCATTAAGACTTTTTGCACCTTCAATTGATAAGTCGTAGACAACGGCATCTTTTGTGTTTCCGAATCTGTCAATAGCATCTGATAATTTATCTTCAGATACTTTTTCTCCGGGAATATTAGTCAGACCAAAATGTTCAAGATGAAAATCAACTAATGTGCCATTGAGAAAACTTCTTCCGACAATTCCTGCGTAAAATGTGGCAACAAAAGACATAATTGGTTTGAGATAAAAGGTTTCACAGAAATTGTAAGATGTTGTTCCGTTATTAGGTGTACAGATTGTAGTTACGCTTTCAACTAAATATTCTTTATCGCCGGTAAAAAGAGGAGAGATATTTTCTTTGTCAGTAGCATTAATTTCATCTTTGTCACCATAAGTCAGTAAATGTGCAAGAAGTCGAGCACCTTGTCCACCGTGGCTGTGGCCGATGAGATGAACTTTTTTCTCTTCGCTCCAATCCGGGACAATCGGTTCAGTATATGTTCTGCCAAAACGGTCATGACCGTGTGCTTTTGAATGTGCTTCGCCGTAGTCAACAGTTGTGCCTGTCAATTGAGCATAAATTTCACAAGCATTATCCCATGCACTTGAAAGAGGTCCTACAGAAACATCGTAGCATTCCATATTGTTTTCACGCAGATATTCCATAAGGCTTCCTGTTGTACCGCCCCAGTATGGTGCAATATTGTTGATGCCTTCGTCCTGACCCCAACCAAACATACCGTGAATAAAAATGAAGGGATATTTGTTTTCAGTTTGTTTTTCTGCAGCAAATGCATTGATTGAAACTGAAAAAGCCAAAATAACGCAAAGTAAAAGAGAAATTGCTTTTTTCATGTTTTCACAACCTTTCCTTTTTAAAGTTTATACTGTTTATGTTTAAAAAGTGTTAATCTTTAGTTAAAGATATATTTATACATTTGTTTACATTATAAAACAAAGTATTATTTAATACAATGACATAAAAATTAAAAAGTATAATTTTTTATAAAAACTTGACTAAAAGATAAGATTGTTATATAATTAATCCAATATGTTAAAAGCCGTGACGAGTTTAATTTTTTATTGAGCGCCGACAGAGAAAAGCCCCGTGGCTGAAAGGGTTTTGCGTAATCGTAAAAAAGATGCCGACTCTGAGCTGTGCTGTGATGAACAGCATCGTAAATCTGCGTTAAGGATAAATTGAGTGGTGCTTTTTGCACAATTCGGGTGGTACCGCAGGACATATGTCTTGTCCCGATTGGTCAGAAGGGGATTTTGTATCCTTTTCTGTGTGCATGAGGCATTTATTTTTTTTGTTTAAAATTTTCAGAATATATATTAAGGAGTAAAAATTATGAAATGGACAGGTCTTAATGAACTTCGTGAGAAATATCTCGCATTTTTTGAAAGCAAAGGTCATCTTCGTTTGCCTTCATTCTCACTTGTACCTCAGGGTGATAAGAGCCTTCTTCTTATCAACTCAGGTATGGCACCTATGAAGAAATATTTTACAGGCGAAGTTACACCGCCGAGAAACCGCGTTACAACTTGCCAGAAGTGTATCAGAACACCTGATATCGAGCGTGTTGGTAAAACAGCAAGACACGGTACATATTTTGAAATGCTCGGTAACTTCTCATTCGGCGATTATTTCAAAAATGAAGCTACTGCATGGGCATGGGAATTCTTCACAAAAGTTCTTGAAATCCCCGAGGAAAAACTCTACTGCAGTATCTATGAAGAAGACGATGAAGCTTTTGATATCTGGACACAGAAAGTGGGAGTTGACCCCAGCCATATCGTAAGACTCGGTAAAGAAGACAACTTCTGGGAGCATGGTGCAGGTCCTTGCGGTCCTTGCTCTGAAATCTATTTTGACCGTGGTGAAAAACACGGCTGCGGTTCACCTGACTGTGCGGTGGGCTGTGAGTGTGACAGATTTATTGAAGTATGGAATCTTGTTTTCACACAGTTCTCAAATGACGGTGAAGGTAATTACTCAAAACTTGACCGTTGCAATATTGACACAGGTATGGGTCTTGAAAGACTTGCTTGCGTAATGCAGGACGTTGACAATCTCTTTGAGGTTGACACAGTGCAGAATATTATGAAGCACATTATGGAGATTTCAAAAATCAAATATCACGATAATGAAAAAACTGATATTTCACTTCGTGTTATTACAGACCACATCCGTTCAACAACATTTATGATCGGTGACGGTGTTATGCCTTCAAACGAAGGTAAAGGCTATGTTCTCCGCCGTCTTCTCAGACGTGCTGCAAGACACGGCAAACTTATCGGTATTGACAAACCCTTCCTTTATGAAGTTTGTGATACTGTAATTAAAGAAAATGAATCAGCATATCCCAACCTTGTTGAAAAACGTGATTTCATCGTTAAAATTATTAAGATTGAAGAAGAAAACTTCAACAAAACAATTGACTCAGGTATGCAGCTTCTTAACACCATGATTGAAAACACCGAAAACAATGTTCTTTCAGGTGAAGATGCATTCAAGCTTTCAGATACTTATGGTTTCCCCATCGACCTTACAAAAGAAATTCTTGAAGAAAAAGGTATGAGCGTTGATGAAGATAAGTTCAAGGAACTTGTTCTTGAACAGAGAAACCGTTCAAGAGACGCCCGTAAAGATGCAGGTGCAGAAGCATGGAAAGACAGCGGTGTTGTAACAAAAGGAATTCCCGCAACAGATTTCGTTGGTTATACAGAGTTTGAAAATGACGCGGAAGTTATAGCTCTTATTTCTGCAGGCGAAAGAAAAGAATTTATCGAAAACGGCGAGGAAGCTGTACTTGTACTTGATAAAACTTCATTTTATGCTGAAAGCGGCGGTCAGGTTGGCGACACAGGTGTAATTTCACTTGGCGAAACTGTTTTTGAAGTTGTTGACACAAAGAAAACACACGATGGTGTATTTCTTCATTACGGTTCAATTGTTGAAGGCGACGGAATTAAACTTGGCGATAAAGTGAACGCAGTTATCAATAAAGATGAAAGACTTTCAATAATGCGTAACCATACAGCAGCTCATCTTCTTCAGGCAGCTTTGAGAAAAACACTCGGCACTCATGTTGAGCAGGCAGGTCAGCTTGTAAACAAAGATGCAGTTCGTTTTGACTTTACTCATTTCTCAGCACTTACAGCTGAAGAAATTGCAGAGGTTGAAAAGCTTGTAAATGAAGAAATTCTTTCAGCAGCAGAAGTTTCAATGACAGAAATGCCTATTGAAGAAGCAAAGAAAATCGGTGCTATGGCATTGTTCGGCGAAAAATACGGCGATGTTGTAAGAGTTGTAAGAGCAGGTGAGTATTCAACAGAACTCTGCGGCGGTACTCATGTTTCATCTACCGGCAACCTTGGTCTTTTCAAGATTGTAAGTGAATCTTCAGTTGCAGCAGGTGTAAGACGTATCGAAGCTGTAACAGGTAACGGTGTTCTTGATTTTATCACAAAGAAACTTGCTCTTATTGCAAATACTGCACAGACTCTCAAACTTGCAAATGTCAATGACCTTGATAAACGTGCTGAAAGTGTTATGTCAGAAATGAAAGATAAAGAAAGAGAAATTGACAGACTTTCATCTGAGCTTTCCTCTATTAAAGCTGACAGCCTTTCATCGTCAGCTAAGGACGTTGCAGGTGTTAAGCTTATTGCAACTATCGCAGAAGATATGTCAGCTGATGACCTTCGCTCAATGTGTGAAGCACTTCGTGATACAAGTGAAGATGCAGTTATTGTTATCGGTAACAAGAATAAAGAAAAAGGCAACATTAATTTTGCTTGCGGATGTGCTAAAGGTGCAATTGCAAAAGGTATGAACGCAGGTAACATTGTTCGTGAAGTAGCTCGCCTTGCAGGCGGTTCAGGCGGCGGACGTCCTGATTTCGCAATGGCAGGCGGTAAAGATATCTCAAAAGCAGAAGAAGCAATTGCAGGTGTTGAAGCAATTGTTACTTCAATGGCAAAATAAAGGAGAATAACAATGGATTGTTTGTTTTGTAAAATTATAGCAGGTGAAATTCCCTCAAAAAAAGCATATGAAGATGAGCTTGTTTATGCTTTTCACGATATTGACCCTCAGGCACCTGTTCATATTCTCATAATCCCGAAAGAACATATTAAATCTGCTGACGAAATTACAGCAGAAAACAGTGCAGTTGTAGCTCACATTTTTGAAGTTGCAGCAAAATTGGCTAAAGAAAACAATTTGTCTGCTGACGGTTACAGAATCGTCACTAACATTGGTGAAGCAGGCGGACAGACAGTAAAACATCTTCATTTCCATCTTATGGGCGGAAGAAACTTTACCTGGCCTGCAGGCTGATTCAAATTAGTTTATCGGAGCTGAAATTAAATGGAAAAAAGACCGCTTGGTTTTATAGGCGCAATATTTTTCTTGACAATGGTCGTTTTATCGCGATTTGGTTTTGAAAAATCATTGTACATTCTGCCTGTATTTCTTGTTGCGGTCTTTTTTGTTTTTCTCAGAAGAAAGAAAATCAGATTTTTCGCAATAATTACTTCTGCAGTTTTATGTGCAAGTATGATTTTCTTTATATCGGAAAGGAATTTTACAACTAAAGAAGAATATTTTTCAGGAAAAGAAGTTGCAGTTGAGGGTGTGTTATATAAAAGACCGCATTTTAACGGAGAAAATTACTTGCTTTATATTGAAACAGATAAAGTGAATGATAATGATGTTTCAATGAGAATCCGCGTAAAATCTTTGTCTGTGCCTGAGAATGCAACGCTTTATAATAAAGTGAAATTAAAAGCAAATCTTTATAATGTTGACGGACTTGATGATGGTGTGCTTACTTCTTTTAAATCAGAAAAAATAGTTCTTGTCGGTTCTTGTGTCGGCAATTCACTTAAAGTTTATGAGAATCAATCGAAACCTTTAATGTATTATCTTCTGTCATATAAGTATAAGCTGGTTGATGCAGTTTATAATCTGCTTCCCAACGATATCGGAGGTTTTATAGCAGGTATTGCTTTCGGTGAAAAGGATTTACTCAGTGATGAAATGCTGCATAAATTCAGAGTGACCGGTACTTCACATATTCTTGTTGTATCAGGGCTTCATGTTGCTATATGGTCAGGTTTTCTTTATAAACTTCTTAAAAGGTTTTTCTCAAGGAAATATACATCGTTAATTTCAATCTTGTTTTTGTTATTGTTTATGGCTTTTACGGGATTTACTCCGTCAGTTGTCAGGGCAGGAGTAATGATGATTCTCAACTACACGGCAATAATTTTCAGTGAAAAACCTGATTCACTGAATACTCTCGGAATTTCCGCACTTGTCCTTACAGTAGTAGACCCGTTTTCTGTTTATAATGTAGGTACCGTATTTTCCTTTGCATCTGTTTTCGGAATTCTGCTGATGAATGAGTATGTTCACAATAAAGTAAAAAATTTTATTTCTCTCTTAAAGCCGAAGATAGTGCGGAAAGTTTTATATTATGTGGCATCTGCGGTGCTTGTGTCGCTCTCTGCGCAGATTTTCGCTTTCCCGGTAGCTGTTCTTTATAATTTTGATTTTTCTTATTTAAGCTTAGTTGCAAACTTTTTTATTTCAATTTTTACAACGCTTTCTATGGTTTCAGGTGGTACAGGCGCAATATTGCTCACCATTCTGCCTGATTTTATATTTACGAAAATTATTTTTGGCACATCAATTCTGTCATCACGCTTGATTTTACATATAATCGATAAGCTTTCATATTTCGAAGATTTTTACAGAAATGTCACAACAATCGAAAATTACATATTGCTGATGCTTGTAGGCTTGGTGATATTTCTGCTTGTTTTTATTAATTCTTCGCAGAAAAGAAAAATGGCACTGTTTGCAATTTTTCTTGTGCCGATAATGCTTATTTCCAACCTTATTCCTGCGGTGTATAAAAATAATTTTGTGGAAATGTCAGTGATTGACGTGGGTAACGGAATGTGTGTTGCTTTTACAAATAATGAGGAAGCTGTGCTTCTCGGTTGCGGAGGCGATTATTCGGCAATCAGAAACATTACTGATTATCTTGAAACAAGAAATGTTACTCAGATTAAAGCACTTTATCTGCCTGTTGATAATTCCGCCCGAATTGTAAACCGTGCAAGATATTTGAAAGATGAAATCAATATTGAATCCGTTGTAACTTCATCGGAATATAAGTTCTCATTTATTTCATCGGATAGTACATCTGCAGATTATGTAAAAGCTGATTATTTTCTTGGTAAATTAAAAATTGATTATTATACCGAAAAAAATTGCTCATATGCGCTTGCTGTTATCGGTGATACAAGAGTTTTAATAAATTTTTATGGCAGTTTAAAGGAAGAATCTTTGCCACATGGTTGTATTAACCCCGATATTTATGTTACAATGTATCCGAACACATATAAAACTGATTTTTCATCTACGGATGAATATATTGTTTCATCTTCGTATTGCACTTCTGTGCCTGCAAGTGCAAAGAATATCCACTTTACCGAAAATGACTCGACTTATATAAAAGCAATCAGATTTTAAGGAGCAGACTTATGCCTGAAATTTTTGAAAATGATATAAAACTTCATATTAAAAACAATGAGTTTTCAAACCTCTATTTCATTTACGGAAACGAGCCGTATCTGAAAGAATTTTATGCAGGTAAAATCATTGAGAAATCTGTTAATAAAGATTTCTCGATGTTCAATCTTCATGTTTTCGATGGTGAAGATGTGTTGCTCAATGACGTTGCATCGTGCTGTGAATCACTTCCGATGATGGATGAGCATTGCTGCGTTGTTGTGAAGGATTATAAGTTTGATAAAGCTAATGAAGAAGACAGAAAGCAGATTGAAGAAATAATTTCCGACATTCCGGATACTACCATTCTCGTTTTCTGGATGCAGAATATTGAAGTTGATGCAAAGAAAAACGATAAATGGAAAAAAACGCTTACAATGATGAATAAGTACGGCAGTTGTATTGCTCTTGATAAAAAAACGCGTTCTGCGCTTGTTAAGCTTTTGGTTTCAGGAGCAAATAAAAGAGGTTGTGCTTTATCATCGCAGAATGCAGAATACCTTATAAATCTTGTGGGAGATGATATGAATAATCTCCTCAATGAGCTTGAAAAGCTTTGTTTCTTTGCTGATAAGAGTGAAATTACAAAGCAACATATTGAATCCCTGGCGGTACGTTCCGTTTCTGCACGGGTTTTTGACCTCGCAACCGATATTGTCCAGGGCAGAAATGAAAAAGCATTTGAGGTTCTCAGAACGCTTCTTTCTCAAAAAGAAGAGCCTGTTAACATCAATAGTCAGTTGATTAATGCATATGTTGATATTTACAGAGCAAAGGTTTTTCTTGCATCAGGCGAAAAAGCGGACGGTGCGGCTAAATATTATAATTATCAGAATAAATCTTTCCGCCTTACAAATGCCGCAAGAGATGCATCAAAAATAGATATTTCAGCTATAAGAGTTTGTCTTGATATTCTTGCCGTTGCAGATACAAGGCTTAAAAGTTCAGCTGTAAACAAGTCACTTATTCTTGAAGAAACAATAGTAAAACTCATTTTAGCCGCAAATGGTGAAAGGGTAACTGTATAATGATAAAAATAAAAGAAGCAGTAATTGTGGAAGGCAAATACGATAAAATCAAATTGTCATCAATTCTTGATGCACCGATTGTCACCACAGACGGATTCGGAATATTCAAAGATAAAGAAAAACAGAAATTCATCAGAAGTTTAGCTGAAAAACGAGGAATTTTAATTCTTACTGACAGCGATTCGGCTGGGTTGATGATTCGCTCTTTTCTTGGCGGCAGCATAAAAAAAGAATACATAAAGCATGCGTATATCCCTGAATTGTTCGGTAAAGAAAAAAGAAAAACACAGGCTTCCTCGGAAGGTCTGCTCGGTGTTGAAGGTGTGCCGAATGATGTAATTGTAAAATGCCTTGAAAGAGCAGGGGTAATTACGGAAAAATCTGAATTGAATCAGGAAAAGATAACAAAACTTGATTTATATGAAGATGGTTTCTTCGGTAAAGATAACTGCACTGTGAAAAGAAAGCTTTTACTTGATAAGGTTTCTCTTCCGTCAAAACTTTCTACTAATTCGCTTGTGCAGATGTTAAATGTTTTTATGACGAAGGAAGAATATAAAAATACAGTAAAGGAGATTGAAGGAAGTTTATGAGAATAGGTCACGGATACGATGTACACAAATTAACTGAAAACAGAAAATTGATTCTCGGCGGTGTTGAAATAGAATTTGAAAAAGGTTTGCTCGGCCATTCCGATGCCGATGTGTTACTGCATGCAATAAGTGATGCACTTTTAGGTGCAGCTGCAATGGGCGATATAGGTAAACTTTTCCCTGATACTGATGAGCGTTTTCTCGGTGCTGACAGCAGAAAGCTTCTTGAAGTTGTTGTATCAAAACTTGATGAAAACGGATACAGGATTATAAATATAGATTCAACTGTTATTGCACAACGTCCTAAACTTTCACCTTTTATTGATTCCATGCGTGCTAATATTGCAGAAAGTTGTAAGATAAATATAAATCAGGTAAGCGTTAAAGCAACCACAGAAGAAAAAATGGGATTTACAGGCGAGGGCAAAGGCATTTCTGCTCACGCAGTAGTTCTTATAGAAAATAAATAACAGGACAAATTCTCTCCTTGTTCATATTATGATAGTGATATTATTATGAAATGAGGTGAGAAAATGGGTAAAGGCTATTATATTAAAGTAAATTCCGTAACCCATGCCATAAAAGCAAAAGATGTTCTCAATGCTAACGGATTCAAGGCTCAGGTGGTAAGAAAGTCAAAGCAGGGCAGGTCAGAAAGTTGCGGCTATTCTGTTGTAATTGACGGTGACATTACACGTGCCGAAGCAATTCTTCGTAACTATCATGTCAGAACATCAGGCTACGGCGAAATCCGTGATAAATTATGATTTACCTTGATAATAGCGCCACAACTTATCCGAAACCTGAATCTGTTCGGGAAATGCTGAGGATTGCTCCGATAATTTACGGTGCTAATCCGGGCAGAGGCGGATACTCAATGAGCAATTCAACAGCTCTTGAGATATATAAAGTAAGAAGTAAGATTGCCGAAATGTTTTCAGCACAGAGTGAAGAAAACGTAGTGTTTACAATTAATTGTACTCATGCGCTTAATCTTGCAATAAAAGGTCTTGCTAAAAAAGGCGGACACGCTGTAACGTCCTGCCTTGAGCACAATTCTGTTATGCGACCGCTGAAAAAACTGCAGGAGTCAGGTGATTTCAGCTTTGATGTAGCGAATGTATTTTCGGATGATGATAAAACCGTTCAGAGTTTTGAACGTAAAATAAAGTCAAACACTGATTTTATTGTATGCACTTATGCGTCAAATGTTTTCGGCGATATACTGCCGATAGAAAAAATCGGTAAGCTTGCAAAAAAGCACAATATTCCTCTTATAGTTGATGCGGCGCAGGCGGCTGGTGTTCTGGATATAGATGTAAAGCGTGATAATATATCGTGTTTGTGTATGCCGGGGCATAAAGGTCTTTATGGCCCTGTCGGTACAGGTGTTCTCGTTTTATCAGAGGAGTGTATGCCTGATACAATAATTGAAGGCGGCACGGGAAGTGAGAGCAAAAATCTGTTGCAGCCGTCATTTTTGCCTGACCGTTTTGAAAGCGGGACGCAGAATGCTCTGGGAATTATTGCTCTGGGTAAAGGTATTGATTTTGTAAGACGTGAGAAAATAAATTATATCAGGGAACATGAAAATGAGTTGATTTATTATCTTTTTAATTATCTTCTTAAATCAGATTCATTTATTCTGTACAATGGATTTGACAGCAGAAAATATGTTCCCATATTGTCTTTCAATACGTCAGGGTTAACAGGTGAGGAGACAGCGTCTTATCTCGCTCAGAACGGTATAGCCGTCAGGGGCGGTTATCATTGCAATATTTTTGCTCATGATTATTACAGAACATCCTCTGTAGGTACTGCACGGGTTTCCGTTTCGGCTTTTAACAGAAAAAAAGATATAGATTATTTAATCAATTCTTTAAATAAAATTGCCAAATTAAAAAAAGTGTGATATTATATAGTATATGTAATTTTACAAATATAGGAGTTAACAGTTATGTTTCTTGAAACAGTTTCTGAATACGCATTAAAGCTGAGGAATGTATTTCTGTCATTTGAGTTTACTGATTTGCTGGATATTCTTCTTGTTGCGTTCATAATTTATCAGGCGATAAAACTTCTGCGAGATACAAGAGCATTCCAATTAATCAAAGGTCTGCTTATTGTTCTTGTTGCATTCGGCGTAATTATGTTGCTTGATATGCAGGCCAGTGAATATATCTTCAAAACTTTGTTCTCAAATCTTATTCTTGTGCTGATTATTCTTTTCAGCCCGGAAATCAGACATGCCCTTGAAACAGCGGGCAGAAACGGTTTCAAAAGCTTCGCAAAAAGGTTCTTTGTCAAAGGCAATGAAGATGAAGGCGACGTTAACACCAGAACTGTTGTATCTGAATTTGTAAAATCTGTTGCCAATATGAGTGAAAATAAAATCGGTTCGCTTACTGTTTTTGAAAGAAAAACACTTTTGGGAGAAATCATCAAAACCGGTACTGTTATTGATGCTGCAGCGAAAGAGCAGATGTTCGGCAATGTTTTCTTCCCGAATTCGCCCCTTCATGACGGTGCGGCGGTTGTAAGAGATGGCAGAATACACGCTGCAGGTTGCATTTTGCCGCTTACACAGAATAACAATGTTAACAAAGAACTCGGCACACGTCACAGAGCTGCAATCGGAATGAGTGAGCAGAGCGATGCTTTGCTTGTAATTACAAGTGAAGAAACAGGTATTATTTCAGTTGCAGAAAAAGGCAATCTTGTGCGTAATATCACACCTGAAGAATTAGAAAAAATTCTCATTAAAGGATTAATCGTCAGAAAAAAAGAAAAGGGCACAATCGAATCCTTCCTTGAATTTACAAAAAGCAGAATGGGAGGTATATATGATGAAAAGAAATGATCAGGCTAAAAAGAAAAAAGCTCCATTCTTCCATAATCTGTTTTATAATAACAAATATCTTGCTGTGTTTTCATTTGTTGCGGCAATTATAATCTGGATAGTAGTTGTTATGGCGTTCAGCCCTGAAACTACTTATAAAATTGAGGATGTCCCCGTAGTAATTGATTTGGAAAATACTACTGCACAGAAGCTCGATTTGCAGGCATTTACGGAAAAGGAATATACAGTTGATGTTACAGTTGAAGGAAAAAGATATTCAATTACGCAAAGAGATTTGTCTGCAGATGATATAACAGTTACTGCAAATTTAAGCTATGTTGATTCGATAGGAGCGCATTCACTGCAACTTGTGCCAACAAAAAATGACAGAAACGCTGACTATGAAATTGTAGCGATTTCAAGTGAGGAAATAGAAGTTTACTTTGACGCCTACAAGGAAATCAGAATTGACCTGAAAGCTGAGCCTTTGCCTCAGAAGCTTATTCCCGAAGGGTATTACAGCGACGGTGTAGTGCTGTCTTCAACATCTGTTGTAGTCGGTGGTGCGGCAACTCAGATTAACAGGATTGATAAAGAAAATATTTATGCAAAAATTAATGAGGCTGAGTTGAATAAGCTTGATACACTCACTAAAACAACTCATTTTTCATCAACAATTGACATTGTAGATAATTATGGCAACAAAGTAAATTATGTTGAAATCAAAGATATGTCGCCGGTTGTTATCACAGTTCCCGTGATGAAAAAAGCTGAATTTGCAACGGCGGTTGAATTTTCAAACACTCCCGATAATTATAAAAATTTTATAGAGAGTATTTCAATTTCGCCTCAGACATTGAATATATGTGCAACAAGTGATGTGATTTCTTCGCTTGAAAACGTAAATGTGGGCACGATTGATTTTTCATCACTCAAAAGCGGTGTGAATGTTTTTAAATTTAAAAAAGAAGACTTTTCCACTAACTTAAAAGTTTTTAATGATATTGCAGAAGTCACAGTAACGGTGAAGGTTTCAGAAACATCATCGAAAAAAGTTGATATTGACAAAAGCAGAATTTCATTTACAAATGTTCCCGATAATTGTACGGTGTCTTTTGTTGATAACGAATCCACAATAACTGAAGTTGTTCTGTACGGTACTGATTCTGAAATCAAAAATATTAATGCTGATTCTGTTTATGCAATAGTTGATATGACAGGGTATAAAGGAAAAACAGGCAGAGATGTTGTAAATGCACAGATTTCCGTCAATAATGCTGATTGTTGGGCATACGGCACATATAAATTGCCAATCAGCGTAGTTGTAAACTGATATAAAAAATCCACGGTAAGCCGATATAAAGGCCTATCGTGGATTTTTTGTTTTTATGCTGATTACGGTGAATAAAAGACTGTGCTGATAACCTTAAATTCTTTTTTCTGAAAGTCATATTTTATAACTGTGTTTGCATAACCTATGCAGTCTGAACGTTTGCCGAGGCTTGTATATTGAGAGCATGTAATTTCATAAATGCCGTCATTGTCAACATCCTTCGGTTCTATGAAATGGAATCCGTCGCCGAAATCAACCTGTTCTTTTGTCTTGTTTGTTGTCAGGTTGCCGTTTGCATCCCAGTATTCACCAACATAAGTATTCTTATTAAGTCCTTTTACATTGATAGTTTTACTATATCCCGTAATGCTGTTAGAGATTTTAACGTTGAACCCTTGTTTCAATTCAGCTCTATATCCGCTTGCAAACTTATTCAGGTCGCTCGCAGAGAATAAAGATTCAAATCCTTTTGATGTGATTTTGAAAATATAATTTTTATATGTGGGCGGGTTGGTGTTTGTGCCTGTGTTGGCACGGATAATAAGCTCATCTCCGAATCTACCGTCAATATTTGCATAGTAAATGTTTTCAATAATATATTCACCGGGGATTTCCCGGAAAAATTTTTTGCCGTCATTATCAATAACGAAAAGATATATTTTTTTACCGTTGTAATCAGTTGAATAAAGCTTCAGTTCGCCGAATGAAGTTATCTGCGATTGCATAAGTTCAGCAGAAGATAAATCATAGTTCTTTGTTGCAGCTTGTGTTGGTTCTTTTGAGGGATTATTTCCTGCTGACGGTGTTTTGTTATCATTAACATTTGTAATCGGAGTGTTATCGGATTCAGAATAAGTGACGTCGTGGTTGTTCTGATTATCCGTCTGGTCTGCAGATACAGTATTGTTTTCATTACTCACAATATCAGTCGGATTGTTGTTAATGTTATTTTCGTCAGTCTTGTTTGTTTTAACAAAAATAATCAGAGCTGTCACGGCTATAAGTACTAAAGCAAGCACTGCAATGAGAATCTTTTGTGTGTTTTTCATTTTGTTTTCCTCCCGGAAGCTTATAAATGAATGATATCATGAATTTAATGTTTCGTCAAGAATAACCGCCCTCAGAGTATTTTTCTCCGAAAGCGGTTCGATAATTATAAAGTTTTAGCGGAGTTCTGTTTCTCCGTTTACTACTGCATTGAGAATTGATAAGTCATATATATCAGCAACGGTATCATTATTTAGGTCTGCAGCAAATGCCATTGGTGAGCCTTCTTCTGTTTCAATATCGCCATTGACAAGTGCGGCGAGAGTTGACGCATCATAAATATCAACAACGCCATCACCTGTAAGGTCACCGAAGATAATTACTGTAAATGTTTCCTGAACTTCGCCATTGAATATTGTAGTGATTACAGTGCCTGTACCATATCCGTCAGGAGCACTGATTGTAACACCTTCAGCGTAGTCTACGTAATCTTCAATGTCAGTAATGGCCATGTCAAGACCGTAGATAAATCCTCGTTCTCTGTCTATGACAGTGTCTGTACCTTCCTGAGCAGTGAAATAGTAGGGGGTTTTAACTTCTGCAAATTCAAGAGCTTTTTTTGCATTTACCAGATTCGTAAGGGCTGTGTTGATTTGGGTTTGCTCTGTTTCAGTAAGATTTACTGCAACTTCGTACGCATCTTCATAATCTGACCATGTTTCTTCTGTGTAGATTGAAGAATCTTCAACTGCATCAAATTCTCCTATAGCAACATTAAGATATTCAGGATACGTAAGCTCTTCAAGTGCATCAAGCTCTGCTATTTTTGCTTGCATAACCTTATCTACCCAACCATATTCATCGGGAAGAATTGCATCAGGTGCAAGAAGTTCGGCAATTTCATCAACGATAGCCGTAAGTGCAACATTGTCATACCTGGGCATATTCTTTGTGCCGAGATTGCCATCAATATAAGTTACAACCTCTATTGTTTCTTTTTGTTTAGCTGAAGCAATTTGGAGAACTTCATAAAGCACGGTTACATCATCAATTTCGTGCAGACCGATTATTGCTTCTTCTATTCTGATTACAGAATTAAGAATAATTTCATTATTAATATCTGTATCATAAAGCGGTGTATTGAGAATATCTTTACCTTCAGCGACAGCATTCAGGAATTCTGCCATTGTTTCATCATTGTAATAATCTGAGAGGTTAAGACCATCTGCAACTGCAATGACTTTTTCAAGTTCAGTTTTGTCAGCCAAGGGAATTACAATCTGATTTTTTGCTATCACAAGATTTGTAAGAGCTGTATCAATATCACTTTGCTTCGAACTTTCATTAATTGCTTTAGCAACTGTATATGCGTTTGTATAGTTTTCTGTAAGATATTTTTCGTCAAAACTTTCGTACTCTGCTATTGCCACATCAAGGTATTCAGAATAAGTCAATTCTTCAAGCGTATCAAGTCTGGCTTCAACTTCTTCTGCATATCCTGCAAGCCAACCAACCTGATCAGGTGTGATTTCAGCTTCAAGAGCAGCAGTGATTTCATCGAGCATAGCCTGAAGGACTTCAGTATCATACAGAGGCAATTTAGCAATATCAAGTTCGCCGTCAATGTAGGTGACAACTTCGATTTTTTTGTTTATTAATAACTGGATTCTGCCGACAACAGGATAAATAATTGAAGGGTCATCAACAAGCGAAAGATTTGACTGTGCTTCTTCAATTCTTGTAACTGATGAATTCACAATTGCTCTGTTTTCCTCTGTATCGACAAGTTTCGTATCAAGAATGGTATTTCCTTCTTCAACAGCATCAATAAATTCCTGAAGAGCTTCATTATTTACATATTTCCATGTCTTAACTTCTTCAGCAGTTGAAACAACTTTTTCAAGTTCAGTTTTATCAACAAACACAAGTCTGTTTTGCGGAATAGCATTTACAAGGTTTGTAAGTGCAGTGTTGATTTCATCCTGCGTTGCATTTTCTGTAAGTGAAATTGCGTTATTATAAGCATTTTCATATAACGACCATTCTTCTTCAGTATAATAATATGAATCAAATGTAGCATATTCATTGATGGCAACCTGAAGATATTCGTCAGTTTCAGGTATTTCAAGAGCAGAAATACGCTCATTGATGTTTTCAACAAATGCATTAATTCGCTCATTATCTTTTATTGTAAGATTTTCTTCATCCAGCAATTCGTTTACTTCTTTAAGAAGTGTGAGAACATCTGCTTCGTTATACTTTATAACTTTCTTTTCTCCGAGTTCACCATCAATGTAAGTTGTTATTCTGAGCTTTTCAGAAAGCATTGAAGCAAGTGTAACTCTTAATTCCGCAAGAGCTGTTGTGTCTGCCGGTTTGATATTAAGTGCAGCTATTGCATTGTAAATTCTTGCTACGGCTTTATCAACGGCAGGTTGTGATTCTGTTGTAAGGTCGCTCACATAAAGGTTTTCAGCATCAAGTTTAGCAGCAAGGAATTCAACGAGAGAATCATCTTCATAATAGTGTTCGATTATGATTTCGTTTGCAGCTGCAATGGCTTTTTCAAGTTCAGTTAAATCAACAGGAGGATTATATGAGGCCTGGAGTGCTTCGTAGGCTTCAATGATTTCTGCAGTTTTCGCATCAATTGAATCCTGTGCAAAAGCATTGAGAGTTGCATCATCATACATTGATTGACCATCTGCCACAAGTTCTCTGTATGTTGAGAGGAGAGTCTGATCGTAATATTTTTCCAACACATAAAGTTCAGCATCTATAGCTTCTTTAAGTGCAGATTTATCAAGGTCTTTGAGAATCAGTGAATCAATTGCATTTCTTAAAAGTCTGTGCATTTCATCAACTTCACTTTGTCTTGCCGGCAGCCACAAATTAATTTCAGCGTCAGCAATCGTGGCGTGTGCGTTGCTTAAAGGTTCGTAAATTATTTCAAAGTTAGTGTAATATTTTGATTGCAGTGAATCTGCTTCATCAGCGGTTTCAATAAGTTTTGTAAAATCAGCAGTTCTTATTACAAGCGCTGCAGTCGCGTCGAGAATGTCCTGTGCATAACCATCGACAATATCTTGCTCTAAAACGGAAAGACCAAAATCAATTCCTGCAATTACATCAAGAACTTTTTGCCAGGATTGAGCAGTGTAATAGTCTTTATCGAGTTCTTCAAAAGCGATTTTTGCAGCGTAAACAGCCTGATAGTCGGCAGGAGCAGGGTCAGCATTCTGAATAGCAAGTCTTAAATTGTCAGCCATTACATCAACTGCATTCTGATAAAGTATATTATAGTTTTTCTTGACAAGTGAGAGTGCTTCTTCAACAAGTGCAACATCTTCCGGGGAGTAAGCATATGCGTTATCAATAATAGCCTCTGCAATGGTTTTGAGTTCATTTACTTTTGAATAATCTGCAACTTTGAGTGTAAGACTGTTATATAAAGTCTGTAATGATTTTACTGCAGCGTCTACCTCTGACTGAGTTGCTTTGATGTTGTTTGCAACACGGAGTGCATCCACATAAGATGTCTGGAAAGCTGCGAAACCTGATTTATAATACCATGCCTGCGGGTTAGTGCCCTTGTATTGGTTTTTTACCAATGGTGATTCAGGGTCGTTGTGCATAACCTTGTCAAGGAGTGTCCAAAGAGCACCTTTATCGACTACATGAAAAACAATAGGTGTTGCAACTTGTGCAATTGTAGTAAGATTACCTCTGTCAAGGCTGTGGTCTACATAGTTATATGAATAGTATTCGTTTGTAATTGTATATTGTGAACCATCAGCTATATTTGCCACAGTACCTGTAAACCCTTTTGTGAAAATTTTGCTGTATGCTCTTGCGCCGCCGGTGATTGTGTTCATGGCGGTGTTTTTGTACTGTTGCTTAACGCCGTAATCGGCTTTTGCAGGAATTACGTAGCCAATAGTTTGTTCGGCAGTTGTATTGCTTCCGCCGGGAATGCCGTTTACCTGAAGACCTTCATGCACGTACATATTAGAAACTGCAGTATATGGGTTACCGTTATTTCTTGTTGAAAGGTCTCTGGTGCTTGCATCCATTCGCAGGTTGATATCTGCAAGAGTTGTGGCTTTTGATGAGTCAACATAAACGTGTGCAGTCGGAACACCGGGAATATAGTTGGTAAAATAAATATCTTTTGTTCCGCCATTTGCTTCTACATTTTTATCATCTGTATAAATTAATGTGTTATATCCTGAAGCAACATTTGAAAGGTAATTGGATGTTGCAACGTTGTAAACGCCGTAAGTTTTATAAGGGTCACTACCTGAAGTTGTAATCGAAGCGGGTTGTTCATAGAATACGCTTTTGCCGAGGAGTCTTGTGATAGCACTTACAGATGTACGATAATAAGAAGCAGTGCCGCTGAATGGTTTAAAAGTACATTCTATATATGTGAAAACACCACCTGTAGCAATGCCTTCAACATAAGAAACGCACTTTTCCTGATATTCATTACCATCTGTCCATTTATAGTCCATTGTGAAAACAAGTGCATCACCGGGTTGTGCAGTACCTCCTGTTATTTCACATGAATATGTACCGGTAGAACCGTCATATTGCATATCAGTAAAGGTTACTGTTTCGTTGTTGCATGAAAGTCCGACAGGAGTGACACCCACTGTTGCGGAAATAAATGTGATTTTTGTTGCAGAAGGTGTTTCACCGGCATAAGCCTGTGCAGCATAAGCACCTGAAAGTTCAGGAACACCTGAAGGCGTTGCTTTGACAATTACATTACCAGGTTCAACTGAGTTAGCACCTTTTGCAACACGTGTAACTTCTGTGCAGAAGAATTCTGCAGTCGGACGTTCACCGGGTGTTGTCGGGATTTCTTTAAAAACTGTGCCTGTCGGTGTAATTGTTTCTGCAGAAATCACTGAGGTGAAAATTGAGAATGTCATTACCACAACTAATAGCACTGAAAGAACTTTCTTCATCTTTTTCATAATATTTGCCCCCTTAATCTAAAGCAAAAATATGCACATCTAAATACTATCATCATACTTGTGATAAATCAATATATTTTAATAAAAATGTTTTTTTATTTTGTGTAAATTGAAAAGTCCTCCCGGTAGAGACCGGAAGGACATGTTTTAAAGAATTAAGATTTTCTGGCACCATTGAGCAATATTAACCATTACTTCTTCTTTGCCGAATTCATTCAATATCTCGTGACGCATTCTGTCATAAAGCTTGATGGTAACCTTTTTGTGGCCTGTCTTTACGTATTCATCATAAACTTTTTCAACACCCGGGCCATAACTGCCTACAGGGTCTTCTTTACCTGCAATAAGAAGAATAGGTAAAGATGCAGGTGTTTTTTCAAAACATTCTTTTTTTGAAACACTGTCGAGAACACCGAACAAATCAGTAAACCCTTTTGCGGTGAAAAGGTATCCGCAAAGCGGGTCATCATTATATTTTTTTACTTCGGCTCTGTCTGTTGTCAACCAACCGAAACCGTTATCATCTTTGTTTGCCGAACGCTTATTATATGATCCGAATGCAACAGAATTTATGAACTTGCTTCTGTATCTTGAACCTTTGATTTTTGCAACAGCGTTTGCAAGCTTGATTCCCATGCCTGCTGCGGGATTCGGACCGCTTGTGCCGCAGATTATTGCAGCGTCAATATCCTCGGCGTATTGTGAGATATAACTTCTTGCAACAAAAGAACCCATACTGTGGCCGAAAAGTACAACAGGGACACCGGGAAACTCTTTTTTTGCACGTAAAGTGATTGTATGTGCATCGTTTACAAATGCTTTCCAACCGTCTTTTTCGCCGAAATAGCCTAAATCATCTTCCGTCTTGATGCTTCTTCCGTGACCGATGTGGTCGCCTGCGAAAACAGCAAAACCGATTGCAGTCAGAAACCTTGCAAATTCCGCATATCTGTCTGTGTGTTCAGCCATACCGTGAACAATCTGGAAAATGCCTTTTACTTTTTCAGGGTCATCAGGAGTCCAGCTCTGATAGTAAATTTCAGCAAGACCTGTTTCTGAAACAAAAGTATTGCCGTTTTCCGTAGAGTAAATATTATGTAAAACGCCCATAAGAATTACCTCCGTTTATTTTATATTTTGATTGTAACATATTTTTTAATAAATTTCCATATATAGTAAGAAAAATTAATATTAATTATAAATTCGTCATTTTATTGACTTTTTTGAAGTTTTATGTAACAATTATACTAATTGATGATTTATAAATTACTGAAAGGATTTGAAAATATGGAAAAGATTTTAATCGTTGATGACGAAGTAGAAATTGCTGATCTTATATCAGATGCGTTGTCTGATGAAGGATATGAAACTATTACGGCAAATGATGGTGCAGCAGGCCTTGAAGCAGCAAAAAATAATCCTGATATTTCTCTTATTCTTCTTGATATTATGATGCCGAAGGTTGACGGTCTGACACTTTGCAGAAAAATCAGAGATACCATCACATGTCCTATAATTTTTGTCAGTGCAAAAAGCAGAACACTTGATGTAGTTGTAGGCCTTGAAATGGGAGCTGACGATTACATTACCAAACCTTTTGTTGTTGAAGAATTAGTAGCAAAGGTAAAAGCACATATAAGACGTGACAGAAGAGGCGGAAGTGCAGTTGAAGTTACATCTGATACAATTACGGTAGGTGAATTTGAACTTCATAAGGACAGCTATGATTTGCTTAAAAACAAAGAACGTATTATGCTTTCAACAAGAGAATTCCAGCTTCTCGAATATTTAATGGAGAATTTAGGGAAAGTTTTATCACGTGAAGATATCTTCAACCACGTCTGGGGTTCTGAATATGGTGATATCGGCACCGTTGCAGTAAATATCAAAAACCTCAGAAACAAGATTGACGTTGACGGTAAATACATCAAAACTGTCTGGGGCGTAGGCTATAAATTTGTTTCTCCGATTTCAGGTGAATAACAGCTATGAGTATCAGAAAACGTGTTTCGTTGATGCTTGTCATCGTATTCTTAATTAATTTTGCAGGTATTTTTATCTTTTCTCTTTTACTTTTGCCCAGTGGTGTTAATCAACAGGTTGCAAGCATGAAAGAGCAGGTAAACAAAACGGTACAGTCAATTATTTTACAATTGGAAAAATCCGATAACTTTCATGAATCAGTTGATGAAAGCGTAATCGGTGACGGAATGCTCATATACATTGAGGACCTTGACGGTAATATTGTCTATACTTATCCTGATAAAAATGCCCCGTCAACAATTAACATTGACAATAATCTGTATATTACTGCTTCGGAAAAGTTTCTTTCCACCAACAGTAACGGACAGCAGATTTATTTTATTAAAGGCGCTGTTGCAATGAGCAGTAATTTTTCTTTGAAAAAAATACCGCCTTTTATGAGCTTGTATCTTGAAAGGATGCTCTTTTTTGAGATAGTTGTTTTTACTGTAGCGATGGTAATTATTATTATTTCTATCAGACGGATTATTCTTCTTCCTCTTGAAAAGCTTGCTAATTCAATCCGCGGATATAATAAGAATATTCATATAGCAAAAAATGATGAAAAGAATGAATTAGCTTCGCTTACAAAAGACTTTGATGCTCTGACAGGTGCATTGACCGAAGAAGAAAATAAACAGACACGAATTATAGCATCTGTTTCTCATGATATCAAAACTCCGCTTACGTCGATTATGGGGTATGCGGAACAGCTTAAAAAAGAGGATATTCCCGTAGAGCGTAAGACAAAATATGTGAATACAATTTACGAAAAATCAATTGCCATAAAAAGAATGATCGAAGGCCTTGATGATTATCTGACATATAATGATAAGGCTGATTCATCGGAGAAGATGGTAGTTCCCGTAAAACAGTTGCTGACTGCAGTTGATTCATATTATCGTGATGACCTTGACAGAGAGAACTGTGTTTTTACAATTGAAGATAAAACTTCTGATGC
This sequence comes from Clostridia bacterium, assembly GCA_017935325.1. Taxonomy (GTDB): domain Bacteria; phylum Bacillota; class Clostridia; order Oscillospirales; family Acutalibacteraceae; genus SIG575. The sequence continues at coordinate 49,869 of JAGBHV010000015.1, read as the reverse complement.
AGTTATTATTATCAATAAGGCTGATATGCTCCGTGTCTTCGGAAATATAATCAGTAACAGCACAAAGCATCAATCGGATGATTTACTGAAAATTCATATTGAAGTTTCTCAGGTCAATGATGAAATTGTATTTAAAGTTTCTGATAACGGAACGGGCGTTGAAAAATGGCAGTTTAAAAAGATTTTTGAACCGCTTTATACAACGGATGAAAGCCGCAGTAAATCTGTTTCAGGATTGGGTCTTTCAATCTGTAAGGACATTATTGAAGCTCATCAGGGCAGGATATTTGCTGAGGAATCAATTTTTGATACCGGTCTTACAATTACCTTTATAATTCCTAAAGCCAACAAAAAATAAATAAAAAATCAGCACCGAAATGTTTCAGGCATTTCGGTGCTTTTTGCATTTATACGTTTTCCGTTGCTTCGGGAGGCAGATTATCTTCATCATCGTTATTATTTTCTTCTGATGAATACGCTTCAAGCTTCTCAGTTGCTTCACGCAGCATGATTTCTGCCTTCTGTCTGTTTATTTCATCAAGAACAGATTGAGTCAACAGCATATCCTGTGACGGGTCAAATTTGAGAGAATACATTCTTACTGCTTTCAGCTTTTTAATCACAAATATATAAAGCAGTAACAGTATAAATCCGAAAATGCTCAATCCGATTCCGATTACAAGACCTCGGGGAGTGTATTTCATTTCTATGGTATGCTGACCTTTTTCAAGATGAATTCCGATAAGAGCATCACCTAAAGAAATTAATTCTTCACTGTCAAGTTTTTCTCCGTCAACTGTAACTTCCCATCCTGTGTCATAGGGGATTGAAGTGTACATAATTCCGTCTTCGGGAGCGTTGATTGTGCCGGATATTTTTCTGTCAGTAAATTCATTTACTTTCAATGACTGCTTCTTCAGTATATTATAACCTTCTGTGAATTTCTCCATGTCAATTGAGCGAAGCACGAAATCGGCATAACCGTCTGTTATATCTTCTTTGACAGTAAAGCGTAAAGTAATAGTTTCGTCCTTTTTGCATTCTCCAAGGTCAAGAATATAATGTTCATCATCAATATCCTGTGTCATTTCTTCTCCCTGATTTTCTACGGTCAGTGTGCCGAGTGCTTCTGAATCAACATAAAGATACAGATTTTTTGTTTCTTCAGGGACAATCAGAGCTGTGATTTCACCTGTACCATCAGGCGTGTCAGCGGTGAAATAGAAGCAGTCAGAGCCGTCTGACGGGTTTGTGATTTCACTTACACCGAATCCTGAAATATCAAATATGCTCTCATCTCTGAACACATCATCTATTCCTGTTGCGCGGCAGAAATAATCACTTTGCACAACGAAGGGGTCATAGTTGCTGTAATCCCAGTCCTTCATTGATGAATCAACCATATAAGCTATCGGAAGTGAGTAGTTATTTGAATAAGCTGTGAAATTATCATTTTCGCTTAAATACGTGAAGAACTCATCATTGATTTTAATATCTTCAGAATTGTTTACAATGTAATCAAGAGCAAACATTGCGTTGTAAACAGGTGTCTGTAAATTATAGGTGTATGAGTTGATATAGTTGCCGTAAAGACCTAAATTATCATGCAGGTTTGCAACTTTTTCATATGCCATTGATGAGAAAATAGATACACCGTTGTAATTATACCAGCAGGGGTCCATTCTTGTACGTAAGTTGGTAAGCTCCATTCTGTAAATGTTTTCGGATTTGTGATGTTCATCAATGTCCTTTTTGATATCTTCAAAATTTCCGTAATCTGAGCTGTAATACTTAAGCTCCTGATTCATTACATAATTATCAGTATTTGCAATAGCATATTCGGAAACGAAGCAACAGAAAAGAAACAGTGCAGTAGCTTGTCTGTTATACTTTTTATTGCTGAAAATATAGAAACCGACAGCATAAATAATTGCAAAAGAAAGGCTGATAAACACAGAGTTATTATCAACATTTTTAGAGCCGATTTCTTCAACCATTACTATGAACAGAACTGTTCCGAGTCCTATGCCCAATAATTCTTTCGGTTTGAATTCTCTGATACGGATAAGGGTTTTGAATGCAATTATCAGAATAACGAAAGTGTACATGAAAGAAAATCTGTATGGTAAATCATTAGGATAATGGAAACCGTGCCAGATATAGTTGAGATAATTTGTGTTAAAGCTTAAATACAATATGCCGAGCAGGGCGGTTGTAGAAATCTTTTCACGCAATGAAATGGATTTTGTAAAATAGAACAGAGGCACAAGCATTACTGTTGCAACAGAACAGTAAACATTCGGCAGAACATCGTCACCGCTGCTTCTGATTGTAGGTTCGACGCTTGCAAGGTGATTTGCCAGCAAGTCGAAAACAGAGTTGTATGTCAGAAATTCTTCAGGGAATGTTCCTGAAGTTGCAGAGCATGCACGTAAAATAAAGAAGGTCGGTAAAAGTGCAAAGCATACGCAAAGTGCAGCTGAAATTGCACCAAAAGCAAAGGTGAATCCACTGCCGAGAAAACGTGATGAACGGATTTTGTAATACAAGCCTTTGTTACATTTTTTGTTGCTTTCATACGGTAATCTGAAATCGGCAAGAGAATCTGAAAATTTGTAATGCGTAAAATAATAATAGAAGAAATAGATTACGGAAAACATACAAACCATATATGCCATATAGTAGTTTGAAAACATTGTAATCGCGAGGGAAATAATAAAGGTCAGTGGCTTTCCTTTGTTTATGATTCTTTCAATTCCGTAAAGAACAATAGGAAGAAGCACAAAAGCATCAAGCCACATAAGGTTCCAGTAATATGCGATGAAATAACCGCTGAAAGCATATAAAACACCAAAACCTGCAGTGAGATAATCATGACGTTTCTGACTCTTTTTGAGATAATAAGAAAAAGTTGCCGATGCTAAAACGGCTTTTGTGAAAATCATTATGCCGATTGCCACAGGAATGTTTTCATGACTGAAAAACAATATCAATATTGAAAGCGGGCTGGAAAGATAGTTGTAAAAGTTTCCGAGAAAACTCGAACCGCCACCGGCATTCCAAGAATAAAGCAGACTTTCGCCGCCTTTGATTCTTTCATAAAGTTCAGCAAAGAGAGGACCATACTGATGGTAAAGGTCCATACGGAGAATAGTTGAATCGCCGAAAGGTATCATGTTATAGCAGTAAGCTACAAGCAGACTGATAAGCAAAGAACCAAACATGGAAAGCAGGATAAACCGGTTATCGTAAAGCTTTCCTTTTTTTATTTTATTAATTAATACACTCATAATTGACCTCGCTTAAATGTAATTACAATTAGTTTAACATATTATCACTCAATATTCAATAAAAAGGTTAAATTTAGTAAATATTGTTCTAACTTAGGACAAGAAGAAATATATATAGGACAAAGATGAAAGGAGTGAAAATATGCAGAACAGTTTTGAAAGTGCAATAAAATTTCTGCCCGATTCAATTCGTATGGTATTGAACAGCGTAGAAAATCACTATAAATCAAAAATATGTGAAATCAGATTAAGGTCGGAAAAGCCTATAGTTCTTATACTTAATGATAATACTCTTTTTTTGGAAAGCAGCGGCAGATTAACCTCAGTCTTTTCTGATAATTTATATAAAATGTCTGTTGATGAGATGAAAAATGCATTCAACAGGCTCTGTAATTTTTCTGTCTACAGTCATTCGGACAGCATTTCTCAAGGGTTTATAACTTTGTCCTCGGGACACAGAGTCGGAATTGGCGGTACAGCAGTAACCCAAAGCGGAAAAATAACTTCAATCCGTGATATAAATTCGTTGAATATCAGAATAGCACGTGAATTCAAAGGGTGTGCTGATGAAATTCTGAAAAGTGTGTTTTATAACAGGCTTACTAATCTCATTATAGCGGGACCACCTTCAAGCGGAAAAACAACATTGCTTCGCGATATTGCAAGGCAGGTATCTTCAGGGCGACTCGGTAAATATCATAAAGTTTCTGTTATAGATGAACGATGCGAAATAGCACCGATGAATGATGGCTTTTGCTGCTTTGATATCGGAGCAAATACGGATGTGCTTTCTTCGTTCAGAAAAGCAGACGGCATTATGTGTGCTTTAAGAACGCTGTCGCCGGACCTGATAATATGCGATGAAATAGGTACGGTAGAAGAATGCAGTGCCATAAAAAGCGGTATGAATTCAGGTGTCAGCTTTGTCCTTAGCATTCATGCTTCAGACATGTCCGAGTTAAAAAATAAACCGCAATTCAGATCTCTGCTTGAAGGCGGATATAATCCTGCAGTGGTAATGCTGTCAGATTTTCCGTGCAGAATAAAAGGTGTTTACGAAGCGGGTGAATATGATGCTAAAAATAACGGCGATTATTTTGGTTGTAACGGCTTTTATCCTGACAGGTCAGTATTTGAACTTCAGAATGCGTAAACGTATTTCTTCGCTCAATGATTATATTTTTCTGATTGAAGGTATAAATTCACAGATATCTTTTTCGCAGAAAAATATCAGAGAAATTATAAACGAGCTTACTTCTTCGGAAAATATCAGATTACGTACAATGAATGAGCTTAAACAGAAAAATGATATGGATTTTTCTGTAAGTTGGAAAGAAGCGATTACAGTTTTCGGTAATAATGATTGCCTGAATAAAGAAGATGAAAAAATACTTCTTTCATTCGGTTCGGCATTAGGTCTTACAGATTTGCAGGGTCAGAGTAATAATTGTCGCTTACATATCGGAATGCTTACAAAGCAATTGCACTCAGCAGAAGAAAAACTAAAGGAAAAATCTAAAATCACTACAGCTCTGAGTGTTTTTTCAGCAGTTGTTGCTGTAATAATTTTTTATTGAAGGTTATTAAAATATGGGAATTGAAGTAGTAATTAAAATTGCAGTTATCGGGTTATTGGTGGCAGTAATAAATCAGGTGTTGTCAAAATGCGGAAGAGATGAATATGCAATGATTGTAACGCTTGCAGGTTTCGTTGTGATTCTGATGATGGTTTTGCCGTATATACGCGATTTGTTCAGCTCTCTTACATCAATTATTGATTTCTGATATGAAAATTTTTATTTTAGCGGTTGTTATAGCACTTCTTTGCATGATAGTTAAAAATTACAAACCTGAATATGCTCTGGTGTGTCAGTTATGCGGTGTAGCTGTGCTGACAACAATGCTTTTTTCATACTTCAAAGATATTGTTGATTCCCTTTCAGGCATGATTTCATTAAGCGGAATAGATTCTTCTTTTCTGGAAATTCTTCTCAAAGCACTCGGGGTTTCGATAGTAACTGATATAGCATCAGGTGTCTGCCGTGACAGCGGTAACAACACACTCTCAAACGCAGTTGAATTGTTCGGGAAAACAATAATAGTTTTTATGGCTTTGCCGATGTTAAAAAAGCTTGCCGAAGCGGCGATAGGATTTATAAAATGAAGAGGTATTTCAATGAAAACGTTAAAAATTTCAATTCTTGTAATACTATTGTTTTTTACTTATCCCGTAACGGCTTTTGGTCTGGAAGAAGACCTTGTTTCTGATTACAGCGATGAGTATTATGATATTCTCAAAAGTGAACTGCCTCAACAGACGATAGAAATACTTGAAGAAAGCGGTTTTGATTCAGTCAATTTTGAAAGTATTCTGTCTGCAGAGCCGAAGGATATAATCGATTTTTTTAAAAACACCGCTGAAGGAACAATTGCCACACCGCTTAAAAACTTATTATCAAACTGTATTGTACTTGTCGGTGTCAGCGTTGCTTTATCATACTTGTCAGAAAATGAAAAAAAGAAAAAAGCAGTGAATCTGATAATATATGCATACATAGCTTTGAGTGTAAGTGTGCCGATGGCATCTCTTTTAAGTGCCGGCGCTGCTGCAATCAAATTAAGCAGCAACTTTATGCTGGTTTTATTACCTGTTTTAGCAGGAATTATTGCTGCATCAAAAAATCCTTTGTTAGCTTTGAACTACAATTCTCTTGCATTATATTTCGCTGAGGCGGTTTCAGTGTTTTCAAGCAATATACTTATGCCTTTTGAAGGAATGTTTTTTGCACTGATCTGCGTGAATGTGGTATCAGACACAATGAGGATTAAAAACCTGGCATCGATGATAAAAAATACTGTTACGAAAACGTTGACGTTTTCAGCAACAATATTTGTGGCTGTTTTGTCAATAAAAGGGATTTTATCGAATATTGCAGATACAGTTACGGTAAAAGGCGCTAAAATGCTTGTGAGTTCTCTTGTGCCTGTTATAGGAGGTTCAATGAGTGAAGCCTATGCAACTATAGTCAACAGTCTGATTTTGCTGAAAAGCTCTGTAGGTGTTTTCGGAATAATAGCTATAGCAGCGGTGAATCTGCCTGTAATTTCTGAACTTGTATTCTGGTCTCTTTCTTTAACTATATCAGCCGTTGTTGCAGATGTTTTCGGGTTGAAAAATATTTCAGATTTTTATCGTGATGTTTCAGATACGGTAAAGACATTCAATGCTATCCTGATATTCTGTTGCGTGCTTTTTATTGTATCAACAGGAATTCTTCTTACGATCAGAAACTCTGTACAGGGGTAATTATGGACGCTTTAAAACAATGGATAATATGTATAATATTTTGTTCTGTAACAGCAGCTGCGGTCAGTATACTTACGCCTGACAGCAGCGTTCAGAAAATAATGAAAACGGTTGTGGCAACTTTTCTTATCTGTGCATTTCTGTCGCCCGTTATTTCAGGTGTCAGAATTAATCTGAAAGAGGATATTCCTGATTTTTCTTCTTATCAGTCAGAGCTTGCAAAAGATATTACCGATACAATGCTCAAAGAAGCCGAAGAATCAGCAGTTACAGAAACAAAAGAGCTTCTTAAAAGCATTGATGTGGAATATGATGAAATAGCAGTGCTTGTTTCGGTTAATCAGGAAAACTGCATTTTTATCGAAAAAATTAAAATCACACTTGATGAAAAATATAAACACAGAGAGAAACAGATAACATCAAATCTTAAAACAATGTTTTCGGCGGAGGCAGAATACATATGGCAGAAAAATTAAATAAATTAAAAGATATATTAAAAAAAGACAGAAAGATGAGTGTGATATTGATTGTTGCCGTAGTTGGTATTCTGCTTTTGCTGGCAAGTGAACTCTTTGCACAGAAAAGTGAAACAAAAACCGATGAGAAAGCTTCGGTAACGGAAGATTATGCTCTGACGATTGAAAAAAAGCTTTCTGAAATCATATCATCAATCGAGGGTGCAGGGAAAACAAGCGTAATGGTAACAATAGATGCGTCAGAGGAAAATGTTTATGCAAAACAGATTAAAACAGATGAAGAAGAATCTGACGGTAAATTATCGTCTAATTATGAATATGAGTACATAGTAATAAAATCGGGAACATCTTCTGAAAACGGAATGCTTTTAAAAGTGATTGAACCGGAGATAAGAGGTGTGGCCGTTGTATGTGATGGCGGTGACAATGCGGCAGTGCGGGAAAATATTATAAATACCGTGTCTGCAGTGCTTGACATAAAAACAAATAAAATCAGCGTATGTAAAAGAAACGGCTGACAGGAGGATTCAACATGGGATTTATAGTAAAGAAAAGACAAGTGATTCTGGCAACTCTGATTATTGCATTGGGCTTTGCAGTTTTTATTAATTGGTATTATAATAAACCGCAGGTTCAATCTTCTTCAGGTGTTGTTGAAACAACAAAAATAGTGAAAGAAGCAAACGAAGATACATCGCAAATCGGTCAGGCACAGCTTGTAAGTTCAAAAAATGTAAGCGAATATTTTAATGACGCACGTGTGAACAGGTCAAAAGCGCATGAGGATTCGCTCGAAGTGCTCAATGAAATAATCAAAGATTCTTCATCATCGCCTGAAGCTGTTATGAGTGCTGAAAAAGCTTTAGAAGAAATTTCAAAAACAATCAAGCTTGAAACTGATCTTGAAAACTTGATAATTGCAAAAACAGGAGGAGAGTGTGTTGTGGTCATAAATGATAACAAAGTTCAGGTTATAGTGAATAAAAACACACTCAACGACACAATTTCGACACAAATTATTGATATAATTGCTACACAAGCGAATATTTTTTCAGAAAATGTTACATTAATTGAAGCAAAATAGTTGAGAAATTTTTTCTTTGTGTTATAATATAAGATAAAGGAAGGAGGCTGACAAGAATGTCAAATATAAATAAAAGCCGAAATTCCGGAAATCTTGTGATTTCCGAAGATGTTATTGCATCAATCGCGGTTACCGCATCAAAGGATGTTGAAGGTGTAGCAGGTTTTGCATCAAAGCCTGTTAAATTACAGAATTTTTATAAAATTTCTGATTCAGCTTCAAAAAGCGTTGACGTTGTAATGTCAGAAACGGATATTAAAATTCACATTTACATTAAAGTAAATCAGGATGCTAAAATCCCGCTTGTTGCAGAAAATGTTCAGCAGAATATCAAAAATGCTGTTCAGAACATGACGGGAACAATGGTCAGCGAAGTTGACGTTACAGTTTCAACCGTTGAGCTTGAAGATGAACCTACAAAATCTTAAATTACCCGATTCTTCAGAACTCCGCAAAACAGAATAAGTGTTTTTGCGGAGTTTTAAATTTTTTATACGGAGGACAAGCTATGACAAGAAGAGAAGCCAGAGAACAGGCTTTTGTGTTGATGTTTGAAAAAAGCTTCAGACAGGATGAAGCTGTTCTGGATATTGCAGAGGATGCTTATGAAGATGAGCAGATTGAAAAAGACGATTTTGCTTTGATGCTTGCTAAAAAAACTGAAGATAACCTTGAAGATATCGATATTTATATTGAAAAATACAGCAGAGGCTGGAGTATAAAACGTATTCCGAGAGTCTCACTTGCAATTCTGCGAATAGCAATCAGCGAAATGCTTTATGTTGAAGAAGTGCCCGTAAGCGTTTCCATTAACGAAGCTGTTGAACTTGCCAAAACATATGCAGGAGAAAATGACAGTTCGTTTATAAACGGTATTCTCGGTTCACTTTCAAGGGATACAAAAAATGGCTGAGTTTCTTGGAATTGACACAAGTAATTATACTACTTCTGTCAGTGTATATAATGACGACACAAATGCTGTTTTTCAGGCGAAAAAACTTTTGCCTGTTAAAGAAGGGGCTTTAGGTCTCAGGCAAAGTGATGCAGTGTTTCACCATACTGTTCAGTTGCCCATGATGTTTGATGAACTTTTTTCAGAACGTAATTTCGATATTTCTGCTGTTGGTGTGTCAGTATCACCAAGAGATGAAGAAGGCTCGTATATGCCATGCTTCTTGGCAGGTGTAAGTTCTGCAAAGGCAATCAGTAATGTAAATAATATACCGCTTTATACTTTTTCTCATCAGGCAGGTCACATTGCAGCTGCTTTGTATTCGTCGGATTCAATGGATCTTATCGATAAAGAGTTTATTGCTTTTCATCTTTCAGGAGGTACAACAGAGGCTTTACTTGTAAAACCTGATAAAGAGAAAATCTTTAAAATTTCTCTTGTGGCTAAAACCCTTGACCTGAAAGCGGGACAAGCTATCGACCGCGTAGGGGTTATGATGGGTCTTCAGTTCCCTTGCGGAAAAGAACTCGATAAATTTGCATCTGACAGTAATAAAGAATATAAAATTAAACCTACAATGAAAGGTGCGGATTGTTGCCTTTCAGGTCTTGAAAACAAATGCGCTAAAATGATTGAGAACGGCGATAAAAAGGAAGATATCGCGAAATACTGCATTACGTATATAAGCCGTGCATTAGAAGAAATGACGAAATCGTTGATAAATGAGTATGGTAATTTACCGCTTGTTTACGCAGGCGGTGTTATGTCCAATTCAATTATCAGTCGCGATTTTTCAGAACGTTTTTCAGGCAGATTTGCAAAACCTGAATTTTCATCTGATAATGCCGCAGGTATCTCAATTCTTACCGCAATCATGGAGAAAAGAAAATGATTACTCCTTCAGCTTTGACTGTAACACAAGTCAATACTTATATTAAGTCGCTTATTGATGAAGATATTAATCTCAAAGCAGTAATAATAAGCGGTGAAATTTCAAATTTTAAAAATCACTACAGAACAGGTCATTTTTACATGACTCTGAAAGATGATAAATCGTCAATTAAAGCAGTAATGTTTTCTACGGCAAACAGGAGACTGCGTTTTATGCCTGAAGATGGCATGCAGGTAATTGCAGTCGGAAGAATTTCTGTTTTTGAACGTGACGGACAATATCAGCTGTACATTGAAGATATGATGCCTGACGGATTCGGAAACCTGAATCTTGCATTCGAAAAATTAAAACAGAAGTTATCTGAGGAAGGCTTGTTTGATTCCGTGCATAAAAAGCCGATTCCTGAATGTCCGATGCGCGTTGGTGTGATAACATCACCTACAGGTGCGGCAATTGAAGATATTCTGAATGTTCTCGGTCGGCGTTTTCCTTTGGCTGAGGTTGTTTTTAAAGGAGTCGAGGTTCAGGGCGTGAATGCAGCTCCTTCAATAGTTAATGCTATAAAAACTTTTGATGAATTAAAAGCCGCTGACGTGCTTATTGTCGGCAGAGGAGGCGGTTCTATCGAGGATTTGTGGGCGTTTAATGAAGAAAGCGTAGCACGTGCGATTTACAATTGTTCAATTCCCGTTATCAGCGCAGTAGGACATGAAACCGACTATACGATAGCTGATTTTGTTGCAGATTTGCGTGCACCTACTCCGTCAGCAGCGGCGGAACTTGCTGTTCCCGATATGCGTGAGCAGTTAGCTTATGTGCGTTCTGTAAGACTGTTTCTGAATGATTTTATGCAGAATAAAATCGCTAATGAAAGAAACAGAATAGCGTCTCTCATAAACTCAAAATCCTTTGTCAAACCTGCTGATATGATAAAATCACACAGACAATATCTTGATAATCTGATTTTATCCTGTGAAAGCTCAGCAGAACTTAATATAAAAAAGCACCGACTTGAATTTTCTTCTCTTGTAGGAAAACTTGATGCGATGAGTCCGCTTAAGGTTTTGTCGCGAGGATATACAATGGTCACAAAGGAAGAAAAAGTGCTGACATCAGCACAATGTGTTCAGACAGGTGATGAACTTGATCTTTATTTTGCAGACGGTAACGTCAGATGTGAGGTAAAATAATGGAAAAGATGACATATGAAGAAGCTTTGAAAAAGCTTGAAGAAATAGTTAAAAGTCTTGAAGAAGGAAGCCTTCCTCTTGATAAAAGTATGGAGCTTTTTGAAGAGGGAACAAAGCTGTCTGCGTTTTGTGAAAAATGTCTGAACGAAGCGGAGCAGAAGATTAAAGAGGTCGGAAATAATGAGTAACTACACTTTCGATATTTATCTTGATTTGATTGAGAATTATCTTAACAACTGCATAGACAAATCTTCCTATGAAGAGGAAATTGTGGCAGATGCGATGCGTTACAGCCTTCAGAATGGAGGAAAAAGAATCCGTCCTGTTTTAGTGCTTGAATTTTGCCGTCTGTGCGGCGAAAATCCTGAAAAAGCTCTGCCTTTTGCAGCTGCGATTGAAATGATTCACACATATTCATTGATTCATGATGATTTGCCGTGTATGGATGATGATGATATGAGAAGAGGTAAGCCGTCATGTCATAAAAAATTCGGTGAAGAATATGCCTTACTTGCAGGTGATGCACTACTGACTCTTGCTTTTGAAACGCTGACTAAAGCCGATGTCAGTGATTTACAGAAGGTTGAAGCTGTAAAGGCATTGTCTTTACACGCAGGTTATCAGGGAATGATAGGTGGCCAGACAGTTGATCTTATGAGTGAAAACAAAATAATTTCACTTGAACGCCTTAAAACTATGGATAACCTGAAAACAGGCAAACTTATTAATTGTGCAGCGTTGCTTGGTTGTATTGCCGCAAACGCTGATGAAAACAAGAAAATCGCAGCAGAAAAATTCACGTCTGCAATCGGTCTTGCTTTTCAGATTGTAGATGATATTCTTGATGTTACATCAACACGAGAAAAGCTCGGTAAACCAATCGGCAGTGACAGTGAGAAGAATAAATCGACTTACGTTTCGATTTTAGGACTTGATAAGTCAAAAGAATATGCACAAGAGCTTACAACGCAGTCAATTGATTCTTTGAATTGTTTTGGTGATGATGCGGATTTTCTGAAAAAGCTCGCATTAAAACTTCTTGAAAGGGATAATTGAAGAGATGAGTGAAAACAGATTTTTAGATGCTGTTAATTCGCCGTCAGATATCAAGAAACTGTCTGTTGAACAGTTGAATGTTCTGGCAGGAGAAATAAGAGATGAGCTTATTGCAACTGTTTCGAAAAACGGTGGTCATCTTGCATCAAATCTCGGTGCGGTTGAACTTACAATTGCACTTCATAAAACTTTCAATTCGCCTGAAGACAAAATTATATGGGATGTCGGTCATCAGGCTTATACACATAAAATTTTAACAGGCAGACGCGAAAAATTTTCTACCATCAGAACTGAAGGCGGTCTGTCAGGTTTTACGCGTCCTTCAGAAAGCGAGCACGATGTTTTTGCAAGCGGTCATAGCAGTATTTCTGTTTCGGCAGCTTACGGAGTGAGTGTATCAAATAAGTTGCTTTTTGATGACGCAAGAAAAACAATTGCTGTAATCGGTGACGGTTCATTTACAGGCGGTCTTGTATATGAGGGGCTCAATAATGCAGGTCGTGATGAAAAAAGCAATCTTATAGTTATACTGAATGATAACAATATGTCGATTTCGAAGAATGTAGGTTCTGTTGCAACATATCTGTCAAAAATCAGAACAAAACCCAGATATTATCTTCTGAAAACAGGAACATATCGTTTCCTTTCGGCAATCCCGGGTATCGGCAAACCTATAGCAAAATTTATCCGTAATCTTAAAAATTACATTAAAAGCTCCGTGTACGGAACAACTATGTTTGAAAAAATGGGTTTTGCTTATATGGGACCGTTTGACGGACACGATATTGAACAGCTTTGTTCAGCTTTTGAAATTGCCAAAAATAAAGAAGAGCCCGTGATGATTCACGTTCTTACCAAAAAGGGCAAGGGTTACAATTTCGCTGAAGAATCACCGAGTACATTCCACGGAATTTCGAAATTTGATGTTGAAACAGGTGAAAGTGTTTGCGGTAAAGAATCGTATTCAGAATTTTTCGGAAAAATGCTTTGCCGTGAAGCTGAAAAAAATAATAAAATATGCGCGATTACTGCAGCAATGAGTCTCGGAACTGGTCTTGAAAGGTTCAGCGATGTATATGCAGACAGATTTTTTGATGTAGGTATTGCCGAGGAACATGCGGTGACTTTTGCTTCAGGGCTTGCAAAGAACGGGATGATTCCTGTTTTCTGTGTGTACTCAACGTTTCTTCAGAGATGCTATGACCAGATTATTCACGATTGTGCCATGCAGGATTTAAAAATTATTCTCGCAATTGACAGGGCAGGTTTCGTAGGTCTTGACGGAGAATCTCATCAGGGACTTTTTGATGTGCCGTTTCTTAATACAATTCCGAAAATTGAAGTTTATTCTCCTTCATCATTTGATGAATTGGATTCGGTTTTTGATCATGTTGTGAATAGTTCTTCAGTTGCTGTAGCTGTCAGATATCCCCGAGGATGTGAAGAAGAATTACCGGAAGATTATAACTACAGCGGTGATGATTTTGATATATACGGTGATAAAGGTGATACTGCAATTGTGGTTTACGGCAGACTTTTTGCAAATGCCTGCAAGGCAAAAGCAGTTCTCAAAGAAAAGGGTATTGATGTCAGAATTATTAAGCTTAACAAAATTAAACCTATAAACAAAAAAGTTTTTGAAAATATATCAGGATTGAAGAATATATATTTCTTCGAAGAATCTGTTAAAAACGGTTCTATAGCTGAACGATTCGGTTCATTGCTTCTGGAGAACGGATATAAAGGAGCTTATGATGTAACAGCAGTAGGTGAAGAATTTGTAAAACCTGCAACAGTAGAATCACAGCTGAAAAAATACGGACTCGATGCAGATTCAATGGTGAAAAAGGTGAGTGAAAGCATTGGCTGAAAAATTAAGACTTGATAGTGCTGTTTTTGAGCAGGGGCACGCTGAAAGCCGTGAAAAAGCAAAAGCTCTTATTATGGCAGGGCAGGTTTATGTCAACGGGCAGAAAGCACTCAAGGCGGGTATGTTTTTGAAACCGGAAGATTCTCTTGAAGTAAGAGGAAGTAAAATGCCATTTGTGAGCCGCGGCGGATATAAGCTTGAAAAGGCTCTCAATAGTTTTGAATTTAATCTTGATGATAATATCTGCATGGATATTGGTGCTTCAACCGGCGGATTTACTGATTGCATGTTGCAAAGAGGTGCAAAAAAAGTTTATGCAATAGATGTAGGCTACGGTCAGCTTGCCTGGAAATTACGTACAGATGAAAGAGTTATAAATCTTGAAAGAACAAATTTCCGTTATCTTGATAAAGAAACTGTCAGCGAGGAAATAGATTTTGCAAGCGTTGACGTGTCTTTTATTTCACTTAAAATTATATTACCCGTATTGCGCGAATTCTTAAAAGAAAACGGCAAGGCCGTTTGTCTCATAAAACCGCAGTTTGAAGCAGGACGCGAAAAAATCGGAAAAAAAGGTGTTGTCCGCGAGCTGTCAACCCACGTTGAAGTTATTGAAACGATAACACAGTTTGCTTTAGAAAACGGATTTTCAATTCTCGGACTTACATTCTCTCCGATAAAAGGTCCGGAAGGCAACATAGAATATCTGATGCTGATTGAAAAATCCGATTTATCTGAAATGAAATGTTCCGTGTCGCCTGAAGAACTTGCCAAGGAATCTCATACCACTCTTGATAAATGAGGTGAATATATGTTTGCTGTAATTCCGAATCTTTCCAGACAGAGTGCACCTGAAGTTACAAGGTCTGTTTGTGAAGGCCTGAGAAAACTCAATGCTGAATTTGCAATGCCTGAAGAAAATAAAGATGTTTTTTCAGATATCTGCAATTTGTTTTATGGTGAAGAAACTCTTTATAAAAAAGCAGAAGTTGTAATTGCAATAGGTGGTGACGGTACAATTATTAATTGTGCCAAGAGAGCGTCTGATGAAGGAAAACCTATTCTCGGAATCAATGCAGGAAGAGTTGCTTTTATGGCAGGTCTTGAACCGCAGGAATTGACACTTCTTGACAGACTTATCAGCGGTAATTACATAGTTGATAAAAGAATGATGCTTACAGCGTCCATTGTAGTCGATGGCAAAACCGAGAATAAAGTAAATTGCGTAAACGATGTTTTTGTAGGCAGAGGAACGCACGTAAATATGGTACGTCTGACTATAAACTGTGATAACGCTAAGGTAAGTGAATATTATTCTGACGGTGTTATTATTTCAACACCCACAGGTTCAACTGCATATTCGCTTTCCGCAGGTGGACCGGTAATTGACCCGTTGATAGAGAGTATTTTGCTGACACCTGTATGCCCCCATTCAATGTTTCAGCGTCCGATGATTTTCAGAAGTGAGAGCACAATTGAAATTATTGATAACAATGAACCGGGAAGTGTTTTTGCTTTTTTTGACGGAGGTCAGGCAGTGCCGCTTCCGGAAAACAGCAAAATTATTGTTGAAAAATCTGAAAAAACTGCAGATTTCATCCGTATAAAGTCAGATACTTTTGTTGATATACTCAACACAAAGCTCAGAAGTAATTGAGCTTTTTGAGAGGAGATTGTATTTATGAAAAGAAAAAGACACTCGCTTATTCTCAAACTTATTGAAGAAAGGCCGATAGCAACTCAGGAAGAACTTCTTGAATATCTCTGCAATCATGATTTTGATGTTACGCAGGCAACTGTTTCCAGAGATATAAAAGAACTTCGCTTGATCAAAATCACAGATTCTAACGGCAGATACAGATATAGCTTACCGCAGGAAAAATTGAGTGATTTAAGTTCGAAATTTCAGATGATTTTCAATTCTGCTATCATCAGTGTTGACTATGCGATGAATATAGTATGCATTAACTGCCATTCAGGTATGGCACAGGGTGCTTGCAGTGCGCTTGATAATATGGGCTACAGTGAAATCGTAGGTACAGTTGCCGGAGACGATACAATTTTTGTTCTCTGCAGAAGTGAAGAAACTGCAGGAAAAATGACAGAAGAGTTTAAAAGCTTTATAGAAAAATAAGGGTGGTCAGGTTTGCTTAACAGTCTTAAAATTAATAATATTGCTGTAATTGAAAGTGCTGATATCAGTTTTGATACCGGCCTGAATGTGCTGACCGGTGAAACCGGTGCCGGTAAATCAATTATTATTGATTCAATAAATGCAATTCTTGGTGAAAGAACATCAAAGGAGCTTGTGCGTACCGGAACAAATGCAGCAAGCGTTACAGCTTTTTTTACATCTGTTACTGACGAAACCAAAGCAAAGCTTGATGAACTCGGCATCGATGGGGAGCAAGATTCCTCTTTATTGATTTCACGTAAAATTTCTGCTGACGGAAAAAATGTGTGCAGAATCAACGGAGTTACGGTAACTGTTTCAATGCTCAAAGAACTCGGTAAAACATTAGTGGATATACATGGTCAGCACGATAATCGCTCTTTACTTTTAAAAGATAACCATTGTGCATATATTGACAAATTAGCTTCAAATGAAAAACTTCTTTCTCATTATATGGATTGTTACAGAAAATTTGTGGCACTGAAAAAAGAATTGAAAAGCTTGAAAAACAGTGAAGAAGAAAATGAAAAAAATGCTGAAATTTATCGCTTTCAGATTGATGAGCTTGAAAAAGCAAATATTAATCCCGGGGAAATTAATGAGCTGTCAGTTCTTCGTAATAAACTTGCAAATGCTGAAAAAATCAATTCGGTTTTGTCGCTGTCTTATACGCAACTCAATGGTGAGGACGAAGAAGCAGGTATTTTATTAAGGCTTAAAAGTATGATTGAGGAAATCAACAGTATTTCTGAAATCGAAGAAATGAAAGATGTTTTGCAGAATCTGTCAAATTCCGTTTATATGCTTGAAGACTCTGCACAAAGCATTAAAAACAGCCTTGACACTGTTGAGTTTAATCCGCGTCTTCTTGAAGAAACGGAAGAACGCCTTGATTTACTTATAAGGCTTACAAAGAAATATAACACAGATGAAGCTGGTTTGCAGGATGTTTTGAATGAACTTAAGAACAAGCTGGAAAGAATCGATTCATCTGAAGAACTGATAGAAGAAGTAGCACAGAAACTTGATTCGGCAGGGCAGGAGATGCTCAATGCTGCAGATGAACTGACAGAATCAAGAATCAGGGCAGCAGAGATTTTTACATCAAAAGTTGCATCTGAACTTAAATTTCTTGATATGCCTGATGTTACTTTTGAAGTTGACAGAAAAGATAAGGCACTCGGCATTACCGGCAAAGATGACATAGAATTTCTGATTTCTGCAAACGTCGGCGAAGCACCCAAATCTCTGATAAAAATTTCATCAGGCGGTGAACTTTCAAGAATTATGCTTGCAATAAAAAATGTGCTGTCTGAAAAAGATGATATTTTAACAATGATATTTGACGAAATTGATACAGGTATCAGCGGTCAGGCGGCAACAAAGGTTGCAAAAAAACTGTATGATGTATCAAACGGTAAGCAGGTAATCTGCGTTACACATTTGTCGCAGATAGCTTCGTTTGCTGACAATCACTTGTTTATAAATAAAGAAACATCAGGTGATCATACATTTACACGTGTTAAAACTCTGGCTTATAATGAACGCAAATATGAGCTTGCACGCATTAACGGCGGTTCTGTTATTACGCAAAGCCAGCTCGAAGCATCAACAGAAATGCTGAATCAGGCAGACGCTTATAAAAGGAGTAACTGAAATGGAACAATCAAGAATTGACAGAATAAATGAATTGGCACATCTTGCAAAGCAGAGAGAATTAACTCCTGCCGAACAGGACGAAAGGCAAAAATTAAGAAGAGAATATATTGATGCTTTTAAAGCAAGTCTTGTGGGAACACTTGAGAGCACGTATATTGTTGATGAAAAAGGTAATAAAAGAAAAATTGAGCGTAAGAAGTAATTCAAAGCACCCGCGAGGGTGCTTTTTCTGTGTCAAAAAGTTTTAAAAATAATATTATGGTAATAACTGAAATGTTTGGAGGTAATACAATGAATAATTCAGAGTTACATAATATGATTGAAAAATATAAGGAAGAATTATTAAAGTACGCTAATGAAAACGGTGGTTATGTAAAATCAGATATTATTGAAAAAATGCCCGAAGCAAAAACCGTGGTATCAGTCATTGATAGTCAGGACAAAACAGGCCAGGAAGCTGATATTACTGAACTTGAGGGAACAAATCCGACCGGGTACAATGCAGGCAGAACAGAACCGACTTATCGCGATGTGAATGAATTCAGAAATGAAAACAGCGGAAACGGTACATTGAAGGTTCAGGCGTTCAGCGGAAGAGAAGCTTTTCCGATAGTCAGCGCAAGAGTGGTTGTAACTAAAGATTTTGATACAGGAATACAGACCTTTGCCGATGAACTGACAGATACAAGCGGTATAGTTGAAGGAATAAGACTGATTGCACCGCAGAAAGGTTCAGCAACAGAAAATAACGAAGTACTGCCTTATTCTACTTATACTATAAGAGTGACACATCCGTATTTTGTTACAACAGTTTATACTAATGTCCCCATGTTTGATGGTGTTACATCAATTCAGCCTGTAAATATGCTCCCGAAAACCGGCACACCGACAGATGATAGTGAGATAGTTTATGTTGATGAAGAACCGAAAGATTTATAAGGAGGAGTATTTATGATTAATGAACCGTTTATCCCGAGAACAATAACCGTTCACCTTGGTGCACCGGATTCAAATGCAGAAAACGTTACCGTAAATTTTCAGGATTACATAAAAAATGTTGCATCAAGTGAAATTTATCCTACATGGCCTGAAAGTGCATTAAGAGCAAATATATATGCAATAACTACATTTGCGTTAAACAGAATATATACGGAATTTTACAGAAGCAAAGGATATAATTTTGATATAACAAACTCAACACAATACGACCAGTCTTTTGTAAAAGGAAGAGATATTTTTTCTAACATTTCGCGTATTGTTGATGAGCTTTTTAACGATTACGTTGTAAAACAAGGCACGATTTCTCCGTATTTTACCCAGTATTGCAGCGGTAAAGGTGTAAACTGCAAGGGTCTTAAACAATGGGGAACAGTTGATCTTGCAAATCGTGGCTATGTCCCGTACGATATTCTTAAATATTATTACGGCAATGTCAATATCAAAAGAAATGCTCCCGTGAGAGCAAATATTCCATCTTATCCCGGCAGAGCATTAAGGGTTGGTGACCGTGGTGAAGATGTAAGAACTATACAGCGTGAACTTAACAGAATCGCCGCAAACTATCCCGCAATACCTACTGTTCCCGTTGATCTCGGAGTGTATGATGCTGCTACCGAACGTGCGGTAAGAGCTTTCCAACGTATTTTTAATCTGACGCAGGACGGTATAGTCGGAAAGAATACATGGTACAGATTGAAAAATATTTATAACAGTGTCAAAGGTTTGTCTGAGCTTTATTCTGAAGGAATAACATATTCCGAGGCACAACGGCGCTTCAGTAAAGTTTTACAAGAGGGTAGCCGTGGTACAGAAGTCAGAAGTCTGCAGTATTACCTTAATTTTATCGCGTTTTTTAACGATGCGTTACAAGAAATAGATGCCGACGGAGTTTACGGACCTGATACAAAGCAGGCAGTTACTGCGTTTCAGCGTTACTACGGGCTTAATCCTGACGGAATAGTCGGCAGAGACACATGGAATAAAATACAGTCAGTTTATCAGAGTATTATAAACAATTTACCGCGTGAATATCAATCATACAGTTCTCTTTTATATCCGGGATATGTTTTATCACCGGGTTCAACCGGAAAAGTTGTTGAACAGATTCAGACATATTTAAGAGTAATCGGACAGAACAATTCTTCTGTTCCCGTTATTAATGTTGATGGTGTTTACGGCAATCAGACACGAAATGCCGTTTTAGCCGTACAACGATTATACGGAATTGAACAGACGGGTATTATAGGTCCGCTGACATGGAATGCCATAGTTGAATTATATAACGGATACAGAGCATAATTTTAAAAATTCAAGGCAACCTAATTAAAAAATCAGGGTGGTGTTGTCTTGGAAAAAATAAGCAAAAACTATGCACAGAATATCAGTAAACTTGATGAAGTTTTAAGAATAAGCGAAAACTTTGATTTAATCGGCAGGGAAATGTTTATAGCAGGAAGAAATGCAAAAATGTATTTTGTTGATGCCTTTTGCAAAGATGAAATTCTTGAAAAAATGCTTGAGTATCTGACCCGTATTGAACCGGAACAAATAGATTCAGTAAAAAACACGCGTGAATTCTGTTCCCGATTCATAACGTATACGGAAACTGATGTAGAATCTGAAATCAGTACAATTGTTTCGTCGGTTCTTTCCGGAACACTTGCATTGATAATTGAAGGCTTTAATCATGCAATAATGATTGATGCAAGAACTTATCCTGTCAGGTCTCTGGATGAACCTGATAATGATAAAGTTCTTCGTGGCTCACATGACGGATTTACAGAAACAATAGTTTTTAATACAGCTCTTATAAGACGCAGAATCCGTGTTCCTGAATTGACTTTTCACGCAATGAAAGTCGGTAAAAAATCAAAAACAGATATCGCGCTTTGCTATCTTGAAGATGTAGTAGATAAAAAACTGCTTAACAGCCTGAAAAAACGTATCGAAAATATTAAAGTTAATTCATTGTCAATGAGCCAGCAGAGTTTTGTTGAAAGCTTATTAACAAAACAGTTTTATAATCCTTTTCCGAAAGTCAGATACACTGAACGCCCTGATGCCGCAGCTGCAAGTATAAATGAAGGAAATATAATTATTCTGATTGATAATTCGCCGACCGCAATAATTGTTAAAACAAGCTTTTTTGAATTTTTTCAGGATTCTAATGACTATTATTTTTCGCCGATGATAGGTTCATATTTAAGATTTGTAAGAATGTTTGTTTTTACTCTATCAATTCTTATTACACCTGTATGGTATCTTCTGGTGAAAAATCCCGCGTTTATCCCGGAGTGGCTTTCTTTTATACGCATTGAAAATGAAACACAAGTTCCGATACTTGCGCAGATTATTGTTATAGAACTGATTGTTGATATGTTGAAATTAGCATCTGTAAACACACCGCAGTCATTAAGCGGGTCTTTCAGTGTTATCGGTGCTTTGATTCTTGGTGAATTTGCAGTAGGGGCAAAATGGTTTTTGCCTGAAGTGATTTTATATATGGCATTTGTTGCAATAGCAAATTTTACACAGCCCAGCTTTGAACTCGGATATGCCATGAAATTTTCGCGTATCATAATTATAGTTCTTACTGCAATTTTTAATCTCTGGGGATTTATCGGCGGATTCGTAATAACCTTGTTACTGATTGCTACGACTAAAACGCTTGAGGGCAGAAAATATCTTTATCCGCTTATTCCTTTTGATGCAAAAGCTTTTTCAAATCTTCTTATAAGAAAATCAATCAATAAAAGCAAAAATTAATCTATAAGAATATTTTCAAAAAACTTTTCAGTAGAGACTGACGACGGTCTGTTATATCTTCCGAGGTGATACAAACTTTCTGTATCACCTTGCTTTATTATATTCACTCTCTCTTCACAAAGAAGAACAGCCTTAAAACCTAAATCTTTTGACAATGAAATAGTTTCTTTTTTGTATGCACCGAAGGGGAGTGTAAGCGTGTTAGGAGTACAACCGGTTTTTTCTTTCATTACATTTTGCATTTTTTCAATATCTGTGCCTACTTCCGTGTTATATGTTGCAACATCTTCGTCATTTTTTTTGCTTATTCCGTGTCTGCCTGATTCGCTCTTGTGCAGGTCATAAGAGTGATTTTGTATTTCAATCACATCAGTTTTTGTCAGCTCCTTTATCTGCTTCCAATCCATGTACGAATATGTAATATTATGGTCAGGGTTTTCTGTAAAAAAAGTTGCATATTCACCTACGACAGAAGCAACACCGCACATTTTCATTTCTTTCATCAACGGATAAACGTAGGTATAAATGCTTTCAAAACCATCATCGAAAGTTATAATTATCGGTTTTTCCGGCAACTTGCTTTTTCCGTAAACATAATCAATTAAGTCGGTCATATCTATTGTTGTGTACCCTTTGCTCTTTATGAATTTCATATCTTCTTCAAATTGACTGTACATTACTGTGTATTTTCCTTTTCTTGACGGCTTTTTTGTAATCTGATGGTACATAATTATCGGAATTTTAACGCCGTCTTTTGTTTCAGCCTTGATATATGGTGCAAACCATACGAATGCTGAAATTATAAGTATCACGCATGCAATAATAAAAATGTAAATCTTCTTGATTTTAATTATCATATCCATCACCCCGTAAAATATATGTTTATTTTAATGCAAAAATAATTAAACTTGATATTTTATCCGTTTGGAGTTATAATAATCTGTAAATCATTTGAAAGAAGTGATAGAGTTATGATGACTGATAACGAATTGATTTCTTTGCTTGAAAGTTTATGCTGTGCAGACGGTACTCCCGGTGATGAAACTGCGGCAGCAAAAATTGCGGCAGAAGTAATGAACAGATATATGGATGTAAAAATTGACAACATGGGTAATGTAGTCGCACGTCAGGAAGCAAGCGGCAGACATTATCTTCTTGATGCACATATTGACAGAATCGGCATGGTAGTAACCGCAATCACAGACGAAGGCTTTGTCAAGGTTGGCGCATGCGGTGGCGTTGATACACGCACATTTGATGCATCAGAAGTTATCATTCTTGGCGTAAAGCCGATTTATGGTATAATCAGTGCAATTCCGCCACATCTGACTAAATCAGGTGAAAATAAGGCAAGTGATATAACTGACGTTGTAATTGACATCGGAATGGATAAGGATACGGCAGAAAAATATGTTACACCTTCTGACAGGGTTATTTTTAAATCTGAATTTAAAAAGTTGTTGTCATCCCGTGTTTCGTGCGCTGCACTTGACGACAGGGCAGGCGTTGTGTCTTTGATTCTTGCAGTTGATATGCTTAAAGATAAGGGGCTCAAACCTAATTTGACTGTTGTTTTTTCGGTTTGCGAAGAAACCGGCGGAAGCGGTGCAAAAACATCATCTTTTTCAGCAAACGCAGATGAAGCTATCGCAGTTGATGTCAGCTTTGCAACAGCTCCCGGTGTAAGTGCGGAAGAAGCGGGTGAATTGTCAAAAGGTCCGATGATAGGCTTCTCATCAACGCTTGATTACAATATGAGTAAAGCATTGGTATCGGTTGCAGAAAAAAATAATATTGAATACCAGAAAGAAATTATGGGTTCAAAAACAGGCACAAATGCTGATAATATTGCAGTTTCAGGTTATGGTGTTAAAATGGGTCTTATTTCAATTCCTTTGAGAAACATGCATACTCAATCTGAAATTGTTGATATAGAGGATATTAGGAATACGGCAAAATTAATCTGCGAATATATCGCATCAGAAATGGGGGAGTGCTGAATGGAAAGGATTTTTGAGTTTGCCAGAGACCTTAGCTTGCTTGACGGCATTTCTTCACGGGAAGAAACTGTAAGAAATTATATTGTTGATAAAATAAAGGACGAAAAAAGTTGTTCGTATCTTATTGATAATCTTGGTAATCTTATAGTTGATAAAAAAGGCAGGAAATCTCCTGAAAATAAAATTATGATCGATGCACATACAGATGAGGTTGGTCTGATTGTGTCGTATATTACAAGTGAAGGTTTTATAAAAGTTCATAATGTCGGAGGTATCAATGAGAAGGTTTTGCTTGGCAGAACTGTAAAGGTTAATGGCTTGACAGGCGTCGTAGGTATTAAACCTGTTCATCTTACTGATAAAAGCAAATCAAAAGATATTCCTGAAATGGATGACTTATATGTTGATATCGGTGCGGCATCAAAAGAAGAAGCAGAAAAATATGTGTCTTTAGGCGATTCGGTAACGTTCGATTCTGAATGGGTTCAATTCGGTGAAAATAACGATTATATTAAATCGAAGGCGCTTGATGACAGGCTCGGTTGTGCGATTATGCTCGATATGCTTTTAAAAGAGCAGGAATATGACCTGACGTTTACTTTTACAGTTCAGGAAGAAGTGGGCTGCCGCGGTGCGATAGCAGCAACTAATCGCGTAAAACCTGATTATGCTATTGTGCTTGAATGTACAACAGCCTCAGATATAATCGGTGTTTCGGGCGAAAAGAGAGTCTGTTCACTTTCCGGCGGTGCAGTCGTGTCTTTTATGGATGGTGGCACTGTTTATCAGAAAAATTTATATAAAAAGGCAATGGCTTTAGCACGTGAACGCGGTATCAAAGCGCAGACAAAGACAATGATTGCAGGCGGAAATAATGCAAGACAGATTCATCAATCATCTTGTGGTGTTAAAACTCTTGCTGTTTCTGTGCCTTGCAGATATCTTCATTCACCGTCATGCGTAATTAAAAAATCAGATGTTGAAGATGTAATAAATCTCGTAAATGAACTTGTTTTAACTTTTGCCGATGATTAAGATAACAGAGAATTTTGATGAATACAATTTTGTATGTTTTGAAGATGATATATTTTTTCAGAGAATTTATTCTGATTACAGAACTTTGTCATGTTTTAAAGATGCAATGTTTTATGTTTGCGAAGAAAACAATGAAGTTACTGCTGTTATTTCAAAAGTAGGTGCAACTATTACTGTTTCTGCTAAAGAGAATGCACAGTTTGATGAAATTAATGAGTTTGCAAAAGTAATCGGTTTTGCAACAATTCTGTGTGAAAATAAGTTTTCATCTTATTTTGATGGCAAAAAAATCTCAGGAAGTATATTGAAAATCAGGTGTGATACAAAACAGAACAGTAAAGCTGACAGACTTTACACAGAAAATCTGACAGATATGCATAAACTGATCAAATCGGTTTTTGATATTGAGCCTGAATTTGCAGATTGGTTTGCAGATATGTGTCATCTTATGCGTCACGGAGCGGCAAAGTTCTGCGGTGTGTATTCTGATGAAGTGTTGGTATCGGCGGGATTCTCTCTTTTCACAACTCAGAAAAGTGCGGTCATTTCTTCAGTGGCTACTCATGAAGATTTCAGACATAAAGGTTATGGGAAAGATGTAATCAAATTCTTGATTTCAGAAAATTACGGCAGGGACGTTTATGTTTTTACCGAGAATGTAAAAACTGAAATTTGGTATAAAAATATGGGTTTTGTCCCTTATAAAAAGTGGAGTGAAATTGAAAATGTATTATAATTTTGAAATTAGCGATAAAGTATTGAACGCATCTGAAAAGGCTATGCAGAAAGCAGTAAATTCTTTTGCGGATATTGACAAGATAACGGAACAGAATCAGATTAAAGTTCTGTCCGCTTTTACTGAATTCGGTATCAGTGAAAGTCATTTTGCAGGCACAACTGGTTACGGCTATGGTGACAGAGGCAGGGAAACTATTGACAAGCTTTTTGCGCAGTGTGTAGGTGCTGAAGATTCAATTATCAGACATAATTTCACTTGCGGCACTCACACTCTGGCTGTTGCTCTTTTTGGCGTTTTAAGACCCGGAGACACAATGCTTTCAGTAACAGGTACCCCTTATGATACCATTCACAGCGTAATAGGTCTTACTGATGAAGAAGGTCAGGGTTCACTTAAGGATTTCGGAATTAACTATATGCAGGTTGACCTTAACAGTGAAGGCAGACCTGATTTGGTACAGATTGAAAAAGTACTGAAAGAAAACAGCATAAAAATGGTTTACATACAACGCTCACGTGGCTATTCTTTGAGACCTACGCTGAGTGTTGCTGAAATTAAAGAAATTATTGACCTTACACGCAGATGCAGTAAAGCTATGGTAATGGTAGATAACTGCTATGGTGAATTTACCGAAGTTATAGAACCCGGTGATGTTGATTGTGACCTTTTTGCAGGTTCTCTTATTAAAAATGCAGGTGGCGGTATTGCAAGAACGGGCGGATATATTGCAGGTAAGAGCGAATTTGTTGAACTTTGCGCTTACAGAATGACAACACCCGGACTTGGCAGAGAAGTGGGTGCAACTCTTGGTCAGAGCAGGAATCTTTATATGGGACTTTTCAATGCTCCTCATGTTGTTGGCGAAGCATTGAAAGCGGCAGTTTTTACAGCTTCATTGTTCAAAGAATTCGGCTTTGGTGTAACTCCTGAAATAAATGAAACGCGTCACGATATAATTCAGGCAGTAAAGCTTGAAAAAGAAGAAAATCTTATTGCTTTCTGTCAGGGACTGCAGAAAGGTGCCCCCGTTGATTCAACAGCAGTTCCCGAACCGTGGGATATGCCCGGCTATGACAGCAAGGTTATTATGTCAGCAGGTGCATTTATTTCAGGTGCGTCAATTGAACTTTCTGCAGATGCTCCGTTGAGAGAGCCGTTCGCGGTATGGATGCAGGGGGGACTGAATTTCCATAGCGCAAAGCTTGGAATTATGCTCGCAGCTGAGGAGATGAATAAAAGGGGGTTATTAGATGGAAGATAAGTACAGATATGACGGTATAACAAGTGATTCCTTGTTTTTACTTGCCCGTAACAGATTCGAAAATGATAAAAACTTTTATGAAGAACACAAAGCGGAAATAAAAAAGAGGGTTATTACTCCAGTTAAACAAATTATTGAAGCTCTCATGGACGATATGTTTTCTTATGATGACAAAATGGTGCTCATACCATGGAAAATGGTGTCAAGAATCAGACGTGACACGCGTTATACAAGAGATAAATCTCTTTATCGTGAAAATGTATGGGTAATGTTTATGCGTGATAAAAAAGCAAACCCGTATATACCGTGCTTCTGGCTTGAAATCTTTCCTGACAGATATACATGCGGTGTCGGAACTTTTTATACTAACGCGTCTTATCTTGAAATTTACAGAGAGATGATTCTTTCAGAGCCGGACAAATTCAGGAAAGCAATTAAATCATGTGAAAAAACAGGTGCGGTTTTAAGCCTTGATTGCTATAAAAAACGGAAACCCGGCGATTGTCCTGAAGATTTACTTTTGTTCTATAATACAAAAAGCCTTTATTTCAAATGTGATTATTTTGATATTACAGAGCTTGAAAATCCGGACTTCATTGAAAAAATAAGAGAGAACTATAAAGCTTTTTATCCAATGTATAAATTTTTAGTTGAGGTAACAGAAAGATACGTTGCTTTAATCGGAGGCGAATAATATGCTTGAGAAAAACTGGGCGAAATTCAAAAGCGGTTCTGATGTCAGAGGTGTTGGTGTACGTTCAGGAAAGGATGACCCTCTTTATTTATCTGATGATATTATTGAAAGAATCACGTGCGGTTTTGCTGAATGGTTGCGGAAAAACAGAACAGAAGATGCAGTTGTTACTGTTGCTGTCGGCCATGATACACGCATTTCTTCCCCGAGAATCAAAGAAAACGTTGTTAACGCTTTGATAAAAATGGGTGTTAATGTAATAGATTGTGAGTATTCTTCAACTCCCGCAATGTTTATGACAACAGTCAATCTCGGAGCAACAGGCGCAGTTGAAATTACCGCAAGTCATCATCCTCAGGACAAAAACGGACTGAAATTTTTCACTCGTCTTGGGGGGCTTGATGGAAAAGATATTGAAGAAATTCTTCTGCTTGCACAAGAAAATCAGTTTATTTATGCAGAAAAATTCGGTAATATAACGCGTAATGACCACATGAAATTTTACGCAGAGGGTTTACGAAAAATGATTTGTGACGGTATTAACGCAACAGATTATTCCCGTCCGTTGAGAGGTTTTAAAATTGTTGTAGATGCAGGAAACGGAATCGGCGGATTCTATGCAACAAAAGTTCTTGCTCCGTTAGGTGCAGATATTAACGGAAGTCAATTTCTTGAATATGACGGAATGTTCCCGAATCACATTCCGAACCCTGAAGACAAAACTGCTATGCAGGCAATAAAAAATGCTGTGATTAATAATAAAGCTGATCTCGGCGTAATTTTTGATACAGATGTTGACCGTGCGGCATGTGTTGATTCATCGGGAAATGAAATCAGTTCAAACAGACTTGTTGCGTTGGCTTCTGCTATTGCGCTTGAAAACAACGAGGGGGGAACTATTGTTACTGATTCAGTTACATCAGATGGTCTTACCGAATTTATTGAGAATGACCTTGGAGGAAAACACCTGGCATTCAAAAGAGGGTACAGGAATGTTATTGATAAGCAGATTGAACTGAATCAGTCATCAGTCAATTGTCCTTTGGCAATTGAAACTTCAGGTCATGCGGCTTTCAGAGAAAACTACTATCTTGACGATGGAGCATATCTGATTACAAAAATAATTATCACAATGGCAAAGCTTGCGAAAGAAGAAAAAAATCTTTTTGATTTAATCAGTAACCTTAGAGAATCAAAAGAATCTTTGTCAATGCGATTTACAATAAATATGTCTGATTTCAAGACATACGGTGATGAAATAATTGCAGGACTGAATGGTTTTGCATCTTCTTGCGATGGATGGACGGTAAAAAAAGACACATATGAGGGTTTCAGAGCTACTGTTGATGAGAAAAACGGAAACGGATGGTTTATACTCCGCATGAGTGTACATGATCCCGTGATGCCATTGAATATCGAAAGTAATGAAATCGGCGGATGTGTCAAAATCTGTAAAAAACTCTTTTCTTTCCTGAAAGAATTTGAATCGCTTGACATTTCTCCGCTGAAAAAGGCAATTGAAGATTTAGTTTGAATATGACACTGAATGATATCCTCATCATATAATATTAGTGATGAGGATTTTCTTTTGAAATAAATAATATACAGATTCTTTAAGGTTGTTTAATATAACTTATTTTTTAATAATTAAGGAAAAAATATGTAAAAATTTCCGAAAAATATTGACAAAAAGTATTGATTTTATAAGAGTATTGTGCTATTATTTTAGTGATGATGGAATGGTGTAGTGGACGATTCATCGTTTCACCAATCATTAATCCCAAAATATTCCGCAAGTGCGGAAACCAGGAGGAAAAAGAGTTATGAACAAAATCATCTCATGGATTCTCTCTATTGTTATGCTCATCCTCAGCTTCTTCGGTATCGGTACAGGTAACGAAGCAGGAATGACTAAGGGAGAATGGCTCGACACAATGGTTACAACTGTTGGTTTTGAATTAACAGAAGACAAAACAGCTGTTGACCTTTGCTTAGAGTATGGAATCATCAACGAAACAGACGTTAACGACATGGACGAAGCAGCAGACGCAGCTTTCGTTTTCGGAACACTCAAGAAAGCTTGCGAAACATTAGGTGTTAGCTATGCTGAACTTACAAAGAAGGCTATTGCTGACGGCTACCTTGCAGCTAAAGATCAGCTTGCCGGCGATGCTAAAGATGCAGCTGATGCATACTATGGCATCCTTGGTATTCTTAAAGATTTAGCTGACAATAAAGACGTTCCTGATGAACCTGCACAGATCACTTATGTTGACGATGTTGTTGAAGTTGAAGCTGCTGATTATTCAGTTAACGGCAGCACAGTAATTCTTCCTGCAGGTACAGAACTTGCAGAAGGTGATGTGTTTACTGTTCCTCAGGTAAGTGGAAATCTTGAAGGCGGCATCTATGAAGCAGTTTCTGTTAAAGAAACAGCTAACGGTGTTGTTGTAGAGACTAAAGCTGCTGATATCGACGACGCTATCGAATCTCTTGATTATGCAGCATCTTTCTCACCCAACATGGCAGCAGCTCAGGTTGTAAGTGGCGAAGGTGAAGTTATTCAGGAAGGCGTTGCAAACAACGAAGGTATCAAAGAAACAATCGACGAAGTTAAGAACGTTCTTTCAGATAAAGAAGCTCTTAAAGGCGCTGTAAAAGATCTCCTTGTTGATACACTTTCAGAAGGCAGCTTCTCAGTTGGCGGTGCAGATGTTAGCTATGCATTCAAAGATGGCGGTTTTGATATCGGCATTTCTGGTGACGTAGGTAACGGCATCAACCTTGCAAAAACATATTCAGTTTCAGATCTTGAACTCCTTACAAAATTTGACGGTTCTTTCAAGAACGGCAAAGCAAACGTTAAGGAAGGCTACTTGAAACTCAACTATGATTGCGTTGATACAACAAAAGTTAGCGGTTCTTATTCAGCATCACTTGTTTCCGGAATCACAGATGATATTTCAAGCCTTGAAGTTGTTGATCAGATCAAGATGAACTTCGAAAACCTTAAACTTGAACAGGGCACAGCAAGCTTCCCTGTATTCACAGCTCACATTGCTATCCCGAACGCTCCCTCTATCACAATCAAGATGGAAGCAAGCGTTATATTCAATGTTTACGGTTACGCAGAACTCATCATCACAACAGAAAACTGTGTTGGTTATGAAATCATTGACAACAACGGCAGATTCATCTATGAAAGAACAGAAACAGCTCCGAAGGTATTCAATGCTATGGGTACTGCTGAAGCTCTCATCGGTCTTAACGTTGCTCTTTGCGCATTCGGTATCTCTCTCATCGACGTAGGTCTCCAGGGCGGTCTCGGCGTATATGTATATGCAACAGTTACACTTCCGTATTCAGACTTCACAATGACTGAAATAGCAGACATTCCTGCTAATGTTCTTGCTCAGTCTGTAGCTATCCTTGATAATGCTGATGAAATCACAGTATCAGGTACAGCTCAGTTCTATGGTGTATTCAGAATTTCACTTTGTGAAAACAGTATCACAGATAAGATCGGTCTTTCAAAAACATGGACAATTGTTGACAGAAGCAACGGTACATTCGCTACAATTAACTTCTAATCAACTTTAACTTAAACCTTTGATCTCGTCCAATCATAAGGTTAAAAAGGGCAGTCGGTGCACCGGCTGCCCTTGATTTTTTAGTGTTAAAAAATCAAGCTCATCTATTGTGTTCATATGAGCATTAATAATTTATTTATCTATTTTTTATTTTTCTTTTTAATATCAAGCCTTATGATTCCTATAACTATTGAGCTGAGAACGAATACTTCAGTAATTATTCCCGGTATTGATACTGTTTTGATGTTATAAATTAACCAGCACGTTGAAGTTGGAAGAGATAAAATTCTGTTTATTCTGGGTTGTTCAATCCAGAGTACCACAGATGACATCAACATTGCTATGAGTGGGAAAACTGAAAAAGCGTTGTCCCATGTAAGGATACCGGAAATAAGGAAAGCTATTGAAAATACGATTGGCCAGAGTATTGTTGATGCCCATTTTTTGCCTCTGCTTGAATAAACAAGTGATCTGAAGGCACCAAGTAGATTCATAACAGCACCTGTATACGCACCTAAGAGCAGATAATGAATTGTAAATAACAGTCCTGACACCATTTGAAAGGTCAGTATGTTTTTGTGCGATTTCTGTTGATATGAAACAACAATAATAGCCATAGCAATAAATCCGATAATCTGACCGACAATTTCTTTCATTTAAATCACCTGAAAAAGTATACTATATCTGAATAATAATTTCAAGAGAAAGATGTTGATTTTAATATTTGTTTGTTGTAAAATAATTATATAATGGTTGTTGAGGTGATACAATGGATACTTTGTTAATTGTTTTTGCTGTTATTATTATTTTGTTTATAGCAGTATGTTTAGGCGGCGGTATAGGTATGTTTTGCTTTGCACTTAAACGCCCCAAAAAAGGTCCTGACCCTATGACAATGGACGACTATAGTGAACATATGAATCCATTTATGGATTTTTTAAAAGCCGAAAAACAATGGCTTTTTTCTACGGGCTATGATGAAGTTGAAATCACATCTTTTGACGGACTGAGGCTGAAAGGTATTTTAGTTTATGCTCCGGAAAAATCTAAAAAAACTGTCATTGCAATTCACGGATATAAAAACTGCGGGATTAATGAATACAGTTCATATATCAGAAATTATCATGAGATGGGATTTAATGTGCTTGTCCCTGATGACAGAGCTCATGGGAAAAGTGAAGGCAAGTTTATAGGTTTTGCCTGGCTTGACAGACGTGACTGTATAGATTGGATAAAGTTTGCTGTTAATAAATTCGGTGAAGATTCTTCTGTATTACTTCATGGTATTTCGATGGGTTCGGCAACTGTTATGAACGCATCGGGCGAAAGTGATTTACCGAAGCAGGTAAAAGCTATTGTGTCTGACTGTGGGTACAGCTGTGCTTGGGATCAATTTAAACATGTGCTGAAAAGGAATTTTCATCTTCATTCTTTTCCGGTATTGTATGTTGCGAATGTTATAAATAAGCTGATTAATAAATATGATTTTAAAGAAAACAGCAGTGTAAACCAGGTTAAGAAAGCATCGGTTCCTTTTTTATTTATTCATGGTGGAGATGACGATTTTGTGCCTACTGAAATGGTACATGAAGTTTATAATGCTTGTGCTTCAATTCAGAAGGAAGTTCATGTATTTGAAGGTGCTGCACATGCAGAAAGTTATTATGTCTGCCATGATGAATACCTGAAAGTTCTCCGAAATTTTATTAATAAGATAGATTTTTAATAACACTCACAGATATAAATGATATTTTTAAATCGGACAATAGACAAAAAACTCGCAAGTCTTGTGCTTGCGAGTTTTTTGTCTTAGAAAGTAAGCATATTTATAAACAAACCGCCCTGAACTGTTCTGTTCTGGAAGCCAACCTGACGTGCATCGTGTGTATAATACCAATCAGTGAAAGGTACTTTATCAACTGTATCATTAAGCATCAGAAGCATATCAGAAATTATCATATCTCTGTATTCTTTGTCATCTGTAAGTACAGTTGACCACATCTGCCAATCGCTTTTTGTGTAAAGACTGCGGCAGTCAAGCGGTAAGCCGTATTTATTGATTTTTGTTTTATAATAATTTACCTCTGTCTCAAAAATATCATCATCGAAAATGCCGAGATTGAAAAGCTTATCCCATACAAGGTTGTATTTTGTGCTCCATGTATCTTCTTTGTCAAAGGCGAGTTTGTAATGGTCGCAGTCAAACGCGTCTTTTTTCCATTGAGCAGCATATTTTTTTGCAATATCAGTAAATTTGTTTTCTTTGCCCATCATTTCAAGTAACATTCCCCATGAAGCCATTCCCATAATTGCTTTCACTGATAAGTTACAGTTGTGAGCAAGGTGACCTGCAAAGTCGTCTGTACAAAGCTGATTTTCAGGATTGTATCCGTATTCTGCAAGATATTCAGCCCATTGATTGAGTATGTCGAAATGTTTTTCTGCATATTCGGTGCTGTTTTTCTTTTTACAAAGCGCAGCTACGCAAATGAGCATATTTCCGCATTCCTCAACAGGCATCTGACTCTGAAGTCTGAGTGGTCCGTTTTTTATTCCCTGATTTCCGTAAACCTGTCCATTAACAAGGGGATACTGTCCTGCATCATGAGGTGCAAATTCATATGGCCATTTTCCTGAATCAGTAAATTTAAAAATAGGATTAAGCATATATTCAACTAAGTCAGGATTATAAATCAGAAAAAGCGGAATTGAAGGATATGTAACGTCGACAGTTGCGGCACAACCGTTTGAATAACATTCCTTTGAAACAAAAATTCCTTCATTACCATCCCATGCAAGTTTATGAGCAGCTATTGTCTGGCGGTAAGCAATTGAAATAACTTTTGCATAATCAGCACTGATTTTTTCGGCAGCTGACAGCATTGAATTATCGAAGTCATCTATTCTTTTCATAATTTTTGAAAAATCATTCATTGCAAGCTCAAAAATATCGTCAAAATCTTCTCTGTCTTTTGTCCAATAGCCTTTAACATTTCTTCCGAAATACTCAAGTGAAAAAATATCATCATAACCAAAGCAGAAAAAACCGTCTGCAGTATCGATATCTTTGTATTCGTCTATTGCAAATATTGCCGGATATTTATCCATCACACGCATTTCTCTGTATTCTTCTGTTTCTGAACATTTTTCGTGGTCATCTGTAAATCCGAGTCTGCCTTTAGGAGTAGAAATGCAAACCTTACCCCAGCTTATACGTTTGTCATCTCCGCTTTCTTTGAGCATATCGTCTTCTCCGCTTGACAGGAATACATAGTTTTCAGTTTTTCCGAAAAATACTCTTTCTTCAGGTGTATCTGTGCAAAGCATTCCTGATACATCAACATAAACTGAAACGTCATGTTTCTTATTATCAACTGATTTAATTTGGTACGTCATGTAAGAAACAGGTCTGGAAAGAAGCTTTAAATCGTCAGGCAAAAGGGGAGTTGTAAAAGTAATTTCAAGTTCAATTTTTTTATCATTGAAAGTGTAAATAGTTTTAAGCGGTGTTATAACAAGATTTGTTTGCTCAATTTTTTCGGGAGTGCCGAAAAATTTATGGTAATAAGGGTTATGTCTTTTTTTACCCATAAATATTTTTTCTTTGCCGTCAACAGTAATAATACCTGTCAGAGGGTTCTGCATACCTGTCCAATGACGAGGAAAATCATCGTTAAGTTTTTCTGTCATTGACCATACGTTAAAATAAGGGTCGCAAGTAATAAGCGGAACGGCAGGATAATTGTTTGTTGAATTATTCATGTTATCAAATCCTTTCATTTGAAAAAATCCGCAATCTGTACTGATTGCGGATTAACCTGGTGGACATTAACGGACTCGAACCGCTGACCCTTCGCACGTCAAGCGAATGCTCTACCAGCTGAGCTAAATGTCCATAAATAACTATCAATCAGTATACATTATATGTGGTAAAAAAGCAATAGTTTTTCATAAGTTTCGTTTAATTTTTAAAATGTTTATCAGGACTTGCAAAAGACAAAGTAGGTGCGAATATAATATTCTGAACTGAAAGTGAGGTAATTTTATGTTTGCAGAGCTACTTAATTCTTTGTTAGGTCACATTCTTTTTATAACGCTGCATCTGAATGTTACAAGTTCATTTCCGCCGCCGTTATCATCGCAGGATGAGAGAAAATATCTTGAATTGATGAAAAACGGAGATGAAAATGCAAAAAAGAAACTTATTGAACATAATTTGCGGCTCGTGGCACATATAATTAAAAAATATTATTCAAATTATTGTGACCAGGAAGATTTGATATCTATCGGAACAATAGGGTTGATTAAAGGTATAAATTCATTTAATTGTGAAAAAGGTGCACGTCTTGCAACTTATGCAGCCCGTTGCATAGAAAACGAAATACTCATGTATTTCCGAGCATCGAAAAAGACTTCACAGGAGGTTTTTATGTCAGAGCCTATTGATTCTGACAGCGATGGTGATGCGTTGACGCTGATGGATGTAATCTGTAGTGAAGAAAACCTTGTTGATGATATAGATTTAAAGATAAAATGTGAACAGCTATACAAATTCCTTTCAGATATGAAAAACAGCCGAGAATATGAAATACTTGTAATGAGATATGGTCTGGATGGTGAAAAACCTCTGACACAGAGGGAAATTGCAAAGAAAATGAAAATTTCGCGCTCATATGTTTCTCGTCTTGAGAAAAAAGGAATTGATAGCCTGAAAGAAAAATTCAACATTGAAAATTATTGATATCAGGAGATGATAAGATTGCCAACTGTATATTTAAGTCCGTCAACGCAGGAATTCAATCAATATTTTTCAGGAGGAAACGAAGAATACTATATGAATCTGCTTGCCGATGTGGTTCAGAATGACCTGGAAAGAAACGGCATAAATGTTGTGAGAAACAACCCGGTTGAACCTTTGGCTGAAGCAATAATGGCATCCAACAGAGGTAATTATGATTTACACCTTGCACTTCATTCAAATGCTGCACCTCTTGAATTTGCGGGAAAACTACAAGGTCCTGATATATATTATTATCCGGGTAGTGTAAGAGCAAAAGAATTTGCCGATATTTTGGCAAGAAACATGAAAGAGATTTATCCGAATCCGAGACTTGTGAATGTCAGGTCAACCAAAGAACTTGGCGAATTACAATTTACAAAAGCTCCTGCAGTTTTGGTAGAAGTAGCATATCATGATAATCCGAGCGATGAAATGTGGATTAAAGAAAATCTTGACACAATAGGCAATACAATCGCTGAATCAGTAGCAGAGTTTCTTGGTGTATCGTATATCGGCAGATAAAAAACAGCCAACCTTCAAAGGTTGGCTGAAATTTTGTTGTAAAGCTTAGAATTAAAGGTTTTCTGCAATTTCTTTTGTATCACGTGCAATTGCAAGTTCTTCGTTTGTGGGAAGAACGAAAACTTTAACTGCTGAATCAGCTGTGCTGATTTCGCCTTCTTTACCTCTGATGAGTGAATCGTTGATTTCTTTATCAATCTTAACACCAAGGTATGTAAGATTTGAGCAAACGTCTTCACGAAGGTCTGTTGTGTTTTCGCCGATACCGCCTGTGAATACGATAGCATCTACGCCGTCCATTGCTGCAACATAGCTACCGATAACTTTACGAACCTGATATTTGAGAATTTTTCTTGCAAGAGCTGCTCTCTCGTTACCTTCATCAATAGCTTTAAGAAGGTCACGGTCGTCACTTGAAACGCCTGAAACACCAAGATAACCTGATTTTTTATTAAGAACATCGCTTGTTGTTTTAGCATCCCAGCCTTCTTTTTCCATAAGGAAGAGGATAGCAGAGGGATCAACAGCGCCGCAACGTGTGCCCATTTCAAAACCGTCAAGGGGAGTAAGACCCATACTTGTATCAATAACTTTGCCGCCTTTAACAGCTGTGATTGATGAACCGTTACCGAGGTGACATGTAACGATTTTAAGATCTTTAATATCATTGCCCATAACCTCTGCACAACGCGCACTTACAAAGCGGTGTGATGTGCCGTGGAATCCGTAACGACGGATCTGATACTTTTCTGTATATTCATAAGGAATGGGGAAGGTGTATGCTTCTTCAGGCATTGTGCTGTGGAATGCATTGTCAAATACTGCGATTTCAGGAACATCAGGTCCGAAAACTTCAAAGCAAGCTCTGATACCCTGAATGTGTGCAGGGTTGTGAAGAGGAGCAAGGTCGCAAAGGCTTTCAATACCTTCGATAACTTTTTCGTCAATAAGCACGCTCTTCTGGAAGAGTGCACCACCCTGAACTACGCGGTGACCGACTGCTGCGATTTCTGAAAGATCGTCAATAACTTTGCAATCACCTTCGGTGAGAACTTTTTTAACTTCAACAAAAGCTTCTGTGTGGTTCTTAAGAGGAACTTCGTAGAAGAACTTTCTGCCATCTGCAGTTTTACCGTCAATCTGACCTGCAAAACCAACTTTTTCACAAATACCTTTTGCAATCATCTGCTCTGTTTCCATATCAATAAGCTGATATTTGAGAGATGAACTACCTGCATTGATAACAAGAACTTTCATTTTCTTACCTCCAAAATTAACTTTTAACTTGAAAAATGCAAATTACTGTAATATTATATACTATATAAAATAAATTTTCAAGATGTTTTTGCGAAAGGAAAGACCTTAAAATGAAAATATCTGCTGTAATTTCGGAATTTAACCCTTTTCACAAAGGTCACAAGTTCATAATTGATAAAATG
Source organism: Clostridia bacterium (assembly GCA_017935325.1). Taxonomy (GTDB): domain Bacteria; phylum Bacillota; class Clostridia; order Oscillospirales; family Acutalibacteraceae; genus SIG575. The sequence goes on along the minus strand of JAGBHV010000015.1, from coordinate 12,095 downwards.
CGTGAAAATGGTGCAACGCATATTGTTGCAGTTATGAGCGGTAATTTTGTCCAGAGAGGGGAATCAGCTGTCTTTTCTAAATGGGACAGAGCAAGAACAGCCCTTGAAAATGGTGTTGATTTAGTTGTTGAGAATCCCATTCCTTTTGCAACTGCTACTGCACAGCGTTTTGCATATGGTGGTGTAAATGTAATAAAAGGTCTCGGCTGTATCAACGAATTATCATTCGGCAGTGAGAGCGGCAGTATTGATGAACTTGTTAAGGTTTCTGAAATAATTGAAAAAGATGAATTCTTTGCTGTTACTCAGAAGTTTCTTGATGATGGCTTGTCGTATCCTAAAGCACGGGAGATGGCTGTAAGGGAGCAATTCGGCGATAATTGGGGCGATATACTTTCTTCCCCTAATAATATCCTTGCATGTGAATATATTTCTGAATGCAATAAAGCAAAGCTGGATATTGATTATTATACAATCAGACGTGAAAACGTTGAGCATGACAGTAAAAACGAAAATAACGGGTTTTATTCAGCATCACTTTTACGCGAAATTATCAGAAACAACGATAAATCTGCTGACGAAGTATTTGAAGGTTACAGATATAATTGTAAAGTATATGACTTTACAAAGCTTGAAACGTCAACTCTTGTAAAGTTGAGAAGCTTTACAAGAAACGGTTTTATAAAAATCCCTGATGTATCTGAAGGAATAGAAAACAGACTTTATTCTGCTGCACAAAAAGCATGTAGTTTAAATGAATTTTTTCAATTGGTCAAAACGAAAAGATACACTCTTTCAAGAATAAGACGAATCTGTCTTTGTGCGTTACTCGGAATTGAAAAATCAGATGTTGAAAGGCGGGTTCCGTATGTGAGAGTTATCGGTTTTAATGATAAAGGTAGGGAAATATTAAAAACTGCGCGCGAAACTGCGACATTACCCATTGTTATGAAATATTCTGATATAAAAGAACTTGATGAAAATGCAAAAAGAATCTTTGATATTGAGTCGTTTGCTACAGATATTTTCGCATTGACAGGTGAAAATAACCTGCCTTGCGGAATGGAAAAAACTGCTAATGTAATAAAAATATCGGAGAACTAACATAGTTCTCCGATACAATAGTCACCGTCAACTGCAGTGATTTTAACTTTAATAATTTCTGAACAATTATCCTCTGGGCATTTTACAAGCACAGGGGTGTAATTTTTTGTATATCCTTCGTAATAACCATCTTTATTTGTCGTTTCAATGAGTACTTCAAGCGTCTTTCCGACCTGATTTTTTAAATATTTTTGCCTTATTTCTTCGCAGACAGCGGTCATTTTTTTTGCCCGTTCTTCTTTGACTTTCTTTTCAAGTTGCGGAAGTTTTTCCGCTTTTGTACCTTTTCTTACGGAATATGGAAAAACATGAACTTTTTCAAAAGCAATCTTTTTTGCAAATTCAAGACTTTCTTCAAAATCTTCCTCGCTTTCAAGTGAAAAACCTACCATAATATCAGTTGTGATAGTAGCATCTTCAAAAGTTGAACGTAGTTTTTCACAGAGTTCATAGTATTCTTCTGCGATATAGTGTCTATTCATTCTTTTCAGAGTGTTATTACATCCGCTCTGGAGTGAAATATGAAACTGCGGACAGAAATTATCAAGTTTTGAAAGTTCCTCTATAACTTCATCTGTTATGTGGTCGGGTTCGAGTGAGCCAAGACGGACTCTTTCAATGCCTTTTGTGTTACAGGCAAGTTTTACGGCATCTGTAAATTTTTCACCGATGTCTTTGCCGTACGAAGACAGATTTATTCCGACAAGAACAACCTCCTTATATCCTTTTTCTGCGATGGAATCAAGTTCTTTCCGGATATCTTCAAGGGGTTTTGAGCGTGACCGTCCGCGGGAAGTAGGGATAATGCAGTAAGTACAGAATCTGTTACAACCATCCTGGATTTTCAGGAATGCGCGTGTTCTGTTCTGAAAGTCAGAAATCAGTGTACCTCTGAAGGGATCACCATTTTTGTGAAGTTCAATGTTGACAAGACGCTCTTTTTTAGCAAAAAATTCATTTAAAACCCGAATAAGTGTATCATTGTTTTTATTGCCGATAACTATATCAGCTTCAACGAGTGATTCTGAATTTTCAGGATAAGCCTGAGGCATACAACCTGTCAGCACAACGCAAGCATCAGGATTGTTTTTCTTAAACCTTCTTACAGCTTGACGTGTTTTTTGGTCGCTTGATGCAGTAACGGTACAGGAATTGACTATGAAAACATCTGCTTCTTCCGTATGGCTTACGATTTCAAAGTTGTTTTTCATAAGCTGTTCGGCCATAGCTTCAGATTCATACTGATTAACCTTGCATCCGAGTGTATAAAAAGCTGCTTTCATATAAAACCTCCTGATAAAATTAAAAGCACCCGAAAACGGATGCTTTTGGAGCTGCTAACCGGATTCGAACCGGTGACCTCATCCTTACCAAGGATGTGCTCTGCCTCCTGAGCCATAGCAGCGCATGCTTAACGCACAATATAATATCATAACTTCGAGTAAAATGCAAGGAATTTTTTTAAAAATATTTTAGTAAATTTAGAAAAAAGTGTTGGAACTTCTGTAAAAATAGTTTATAATATATAGGATCATATATTAGGATGTGAAATTATGATGCAAAAATATACGGTCTCTCTTGAGAAGATTATCAGAGACCATAAGTTTGAAGTGCTTTATATGCCGAAAGCAGCTTCGGATATTTATGTATCAACAGCTGACGTAAACCGTCCGGGACTTCTGCTTTGCGGATTTGAAGAGTATTTTGATTCTGAACGTATACAGTTTATCGGACTTACTGAAATTGAATATCTGAGAAGTCTGCCTGTTGAAGAAGGAGTAAGAAAGTTTGAGAGACTTTTTGAAAAAAGACCTGTTTGTATTATTATAACGAGAGGTCTTGATTTTCCTGAACAGTGCATAGAGTTTGCTAAAAAGTATGAGGTTCCTGTTTTACATACGCTTGACCAGACTTCCCGTTGTATGTCTACAATCATTGCATACCTTAATGTTGAGCTTGCACCGCGTATAACACGTCATGGTGTTCTGCTTGAAGTCAGTGGTGAAGGTGTATTGATTCTTGGTGACAGCGGTGTCGGTAAGAGTGAAACAGCACTTGAACTTATAAAAAGAGGTCATCGTCTTATTGCTGACGATGCTGTTGAAATAAGACGTGTTTCAGAAAAAACTCTTGTAGGCTCTGCTCCTGATAATATCAGGCACTATATTGAACTTCGCGGTGTCGGTATTATCAATGCACGAAGAATTTTCGGTATGGGTGCAGTTAAGCTTACGGAAAAAATAGATATGGTTGTTCAGCTGGAGCTGTGGGATAACAAGAAAATCTATGACCGTTTAGGTCTTGAAGAAGAAAAAATGAACATTCTCGGTGTTAATGTTCCCGTAACGACAGTTCCTGTAAAACCCGGCAGAAACCTGTCAATCATTATTGAGGCTGCTGCTATGAATAACAGACAGAAAAAGATGGGTTATAATGCTGCACGAGAGCTTCTTCACAGTCTTGGTATGACAGAAGATATCATGCCTGATGAAAAAGAACTTGAAACATGGCAAAAATCATAAAATAAATTTGTAAACAAAATTACGGAGGTAATTAAAATGTATAAAATTGGTGTAGACCTTGGCGGAACAAACATTGCAGTAGGTGTAATTGACGAAAAATTCAATATCATCGGTAGAGGAACAGTTAAAACTAATGCTCCGAGACCTGCTGAAGAAATTTTTGACGACATTGCAAAAGCTGTTGACCTTGCACTTAAAGATGCAAAATTAACACTTGATGAAATTGAATCAATAGGCGTTGGTATCCCCGGTTCAATAAATAAAACTACAGGTAAAATTGAATTTTCAAACAATCTTGATTTTCATATGGTGCCCGCAAGAGATATGTTAAGCGAAAGACTTTCAGGTAAGCCTGTACATATCGATAATGATGCTAACTGTGCAGCTCTCGGCGAAGCATATGCAGGCGCCGGTAATGGTTGCAAGAATCTTGTTGCTGTTACACTCGGAACAGGTGTCGGAAGCGGTATTATTATCGACGGCAAGCTTGTTTCAGGTATTGGTGATGCGGCGGGCGAATACGGACACACAGTAATTTTTGCTGACGGTATTCAGTGTAACTGCGGCAGAAAAGGTTGTTGGGAAGCTTATGCTTCTGCAACTGCTCTTATCAGACAGACAAAAGAAAAAATGCTTGAAAACAAAGACAGCATTATGTGGGAACTTACAGGCGGTGATATTAACAAAGCAAGCGGCAGAACTGCATGGGATGCTATGAGAAAAGGCGATATAGCAGGTAAAGAAGTTGTTGATAAATATATATGGTATGTTGCAGTGGGTGTGGCAAATATTATTAATGCTCTTCAGCCTGATGTTCTTTGTGTTGGCGGAGGTATCAGCAACGAAAAAGATAACCTTATCGTTCCGCTTACAGAAATGGTACATAAAGAAATTTATAATAAGCAGTTTGAAAGAGGAACAAAAATCTGCGTTGCAGAGCTTAAGAATGATGCAGGTATTATAGGTGCAGCTCTTCTCGAAAGATAATTAATTCACTCGGAGGTTTTCATGGAATATTCTGAAAAAATGTTTGATTTCAGAGACGGAATCAACTGCGAAATAAAAAAGGATGTCCCGATGAAGATGTATTCAAGCTTCAAAACAGGGGGTAATGCATCATTGATGCTTTCACCTAAAGATGAAAAATCACTTTTTGAAGCTGTAAAAAAATGCAAGGAAAACAACATTCGTCCGTTTATTCTCGGCAACGGAAGTAATATTTTAGTAAGTGATGGTGGAATTGACAACGTTGTAATTCACATCGGTAAAGGCTTCGATGAGATTTCTCTGATAGACGATACAACGATACGTTGTTATGCAGGTTGCAGTCTGATGAGGCTTTGCCGTTTTGCACTTGAAAATTCTTTGTCAGGTCTTGAATTTGCATATGGCATTCCCGGTTCAGTCGGCGGTGCAATATACATGAATGCAGGAGCATACGGCGGAGAAATGAAAGATGTTGTCGTAAGCTGTGATTATATCACATTCGATGGTGATAAAGGCACTTACACAAAGGATGAAATGCAGTTGTCGTACAGAAACAGTATTTTTAACAACAGTGATAAAATAATTGTTTCTGTTATTCTGAAGCTTGAAAAGGGCAGTAAAACAGAAATTGAGAATAAAATGAACGAACTCATGGGCAAACGAAAATCAAAACAACCGCTTGAATATCCGAGTGCAGGAAGCACTTTTAAAAGACCTGAAGGTCATTTTGCAGGTCAGCTCATTGAAGAGTGCGGTCTTCGAGGTAAAACAATTGGCGGAGCACAGGTCAGTGAAAAACATTGTGGATTCATTATTAACAAGAATAATGCTTCATCCGATGATATCAAAGACCTGATCGAGTTTGTTCGTGATGAAGTTTTAGAACAAAAAGGTGTTTATTTAGAAACAGAAGTTAAATTTATTTAGGATGTTGGCGTATGGATGTTTTAATCGTAACCGGAATGTCAGGTGCGGGAAAATCAAATGCAGTAAATGCTTTGGAGGATATCGGTTATTTTTGTGCCGATAATATTCCTCCAACTTTGCTTCCTGCTTTTCTTAAGGAAGTAAAGGAAAGTGATGAAGCAGATAAGGTTGCTGTTGTAATTGATATGCGTGCCGGTCTTTCTTTTGCTAATCTTATTTCGGTGCTTGACAAAGCAAGAAGCAGTAATTATAAATTCAAGATATTGTTTATCGATGCTGATGACGATGTTTTGGTAAGAAGATTCAAGGAAACACGTCGGCTTCATCCGCTTATCAATAAAGATTCAACTCTTTCGGTTACAGAAGCAATTACAATGGAAAGGCAATATCTTCAGCCTGTAAAAAATATCGCAGATATTGTGATAGACAGCACTAATCTTTCTGTTGTACAGCTCAGAAACAGAGTCAAGGATGCATTTTTGTCACGTCCTGAGGATTCTTTTGTAATCAACTTCATTTCTTTCGGTTATAAGCATGGTATTCCTCGTGACTGCGATTTCGTTTTCGATTTAAGAGGTCTCGTAAATCCGTATTATGTGCCGGATTTACGAGAGAAAACCGGTCTTGATAAAGAAGTGCGCGACTTTGTGATGAACGATAAGAACAGCCAGAAACTTAAAAGTATGTTGGAGGAGTTTATACTTTTTATACTTCCTCTTTCAAAACTTGAGGGGAAAAGTCAGATTGTAATCGGCTTTGGGTGCACAGGCGGTCATCACCGCTCTGTAACTTTTGCAGAGATATTTAATGATTTTATGGATTCTCTCGGTTACAGAACAACTGTTAACCACAGAGATTGTTTTAAATAAATTCGGAGGGTTTTATGTCTTTCTCGCAGGATGTAAAAAGTGAATTAGCCTTGCTTACAGATTTGTCTGATTGTTGCATGAAGGCAGAAGCTTACGGAATGCTGCTTTTCGGGAAATATTATTCACAGACAAGAATCGGTTTGCTGACAGAAAATAAAAATGTAGCAAATGCTTATTCCGTGTTCTGTAAAGAATGTTGCGGTGTAAAAGCCAGAACAACCAAAACAAAAGCAGGCAATTATTCTTTATCTGTATCTGCACAGAGCGAAATTATGAAAATCATGAGATATTTCGGTCAGAGTCCGCAGAATGTTGCTTTGAGAATTAATCGTGCAAATTTTGAAGATGATTGCTGTTATGCCTCTTTTTTGCGAGGTGCATTTTTGTCTTGCGGAACTATTGCAGATCCTATGAAAAATTATCATCTTGAATTCGTAATCCCGTTTTTCAAGCTAACAAACGATTTTGCAACTCTTTTAGGTGATATGGGTCTTACTCCGAAAATTGTTGAAAGAGGCAATTCTTACGTTGTATATTTTAAAGATAGTGAAAATATAGAAGATTTTCTGACTCTTATTGGTGCAGCATCAAGTTCACTTGAACTGATGGGTGTTAAAATGATGAAAGATGTCAGAAATAAAATAAACAGAAAAGTTAATTTTGAAACGGCAAATATTTCAAGAACCGTTAATGCTGCTATGGCGCAGATTGCGGCAATTGAAAAAATCGAAAAGACAAAAGGTCTTTCATGGTTGCCGGAACAGTTAAAAAATATTGCGATTATCAGGAAAAACAATCCTGATATGTCCCTTGATGAAATAAAAAACGAGCTTGGCGGAGAGATTTCCCGTTCAGGCGTGAATCACAGATTAAACAGACTTATAAAAATTGCAGATGAACTTAATTAGGAGGCTTTAAATGGGATTTACTCATTTACATCTTCATAGTGAATATAGTTTGCTTGACGGCGCGTGTAAAATTAATGATGTTGTAGAACGTGCTGCCGGGTTAGGTCAATCTTCGCTTGCAATTACTGATCACGGTGTGATGTACGGCGCGATTGATTTTTATAAAAAGGCAAAAAAAGCCGGTATTAAACCGATTATCGGCTGTGAAGTTTATGTTGCATCAAGAAGTCTTGATAAAAAAGAAAAAGGTATTGATACTGAAAGGTATCACCTTGTATTGCTCTGTAAAAATGAAACAGGGTACAAAAACCTTATAAAAATGGTTTCTGAAAGCTGGACAAGAGGCTTTTATGTAAAACCGAGAATAGATAAGTCTCTCCTTGAAAAATATCATGAGGGACTTATTGCTTTGTCTGCATGTCTGGCAGGCGAAATTCCGCGTGCGATTCTGGCAGATGATATTGATACCGCGGTTGAAAAAGCAATGTGGTATAAAACGATATTCGGAGATGATTTTTATCTTGAAATTCAGAATCATTCTCTGCCTGAAGAATTACGTGTTATCAGCGGTATGAGAACAGTATCTGCAAAGACAGGTATTAGTCTTGTTGCTACAAATGACACTCATTATATCAGAAAAGAAGACGCAAAAATTCAGGAAGTTTTACTTTGCATACAGACCAATAATACTGTTGGCACTCCTACGGGGATGAGTTTTGAAACGGATGAGTTTTATCTCAAAAGCTATGATGAAATGTGCGAAGCTTTTCCTGATGATATTGATGCCGTGGAAAGAACGCAGGAAATTGCAGATAAATGTAACCTGGATTTTGAATTCGGCAAAACTAAACTTCCTCACTTTGAAGTACCTGATAACGAGGACCATTTTGACTATTTCAAAAGACAATGTTTTGAAGGTCTTGTTAAAAGATATGGTGAAAATTATCCAAAGGAATATGAAGAAAGGCTTCTGTATGAGCTTGAAACAATAAACAAGATGGGATATACAGACTATTATCTCATTGTTCATGATTTCATTTCTTATGCCAAAGAGCACGATATTCCCGTAGGTCCCGGCAGAGGTTCGGGAGCAGGCTCTCTTGCTGCATATTGCATAGGGATCACAGGCATTGACCCGATGAAATACAGCTTGATTTTTGAACGCTTTTTGAATCCTGAAAGAGTTACAATGCCTGACTTCGACGTGGATTTCTGTTATGTAAAACGCGGACAAGTTATTGATTATGTTATAAATAAATACGGCTATGACCATGTCGCTCAAATTGTAACTTTCGGTACTATGGCGGCAAGGGCAGCAATACGTGATGTAGGACGAGCTTTGGGCATGTCTTATGCAAATGTGGACAGAGTTGCAAAGCTTATACCGCGAGAGCTGAATATTTCAATTGAATCTGCTCTTAAAATGTCACCTGAGCTTGTTGAAATTTACAATTCTGATGCAGAGGTCAAAACACTTATTGATACAGCAAAAAGCGTTGAAGGTATGCCGAGACATGCTTCAACGCATGCAGCAGGTGTAGTAATTACCCGTGATGCGGTAGATTCATATGTGCCCCTTGCACTTAATGATAATGCTGTTGTTACACAGTTTACAATGACAACCCTTGAAGAATTGGGGCTTCTTAAAATAGATTTTCTCGGATTGCGTTATCTTACTGTTATTGACGATGCTGAAAAAGCAGTGAAGAAAAATTATCCTGATTTTGATATTGAAAAAATTGATTTAAAAGATAAAAAAACGTATGAATTATTTTCAAAAGGTCTGACTGACGGCATTTTTCAGCTTGAATCAGGCGGCATGAAAAATGTCCTTACGCAGTTGAGACCTGATTCTATTGAAGATATTATTGCTGTTATTTCCCTTTACAGGCCGGGACCGATGAAATCTATCCCGACATATATTGAAAACAGGCATAATCCTGAAAAAATCAGATATTCAACACCGCTTCTCAAAGATATTCTCGATGTTACTTACGGTTGTATTGTTTATCAGGAGCAGGTAATGCAGATTTTCAGAACATTGGCAGGTTATTCATTTGGCAGAGCGGATATAGTCAGACGTGCAATGAGCAAGAAAAAGCATGATGTTATGGAAAAAGAGCGTAAAAACTTCATTTACGGTCTTACAAACGAAGATGGCACAGTTGAATGTGTGGGTGCGGTCAAAAACGGCGTTGATGAAAAAACTGCAAATGAAATATTCGACACTATGTCTGATTTCTCACAGTATGCTTTCAATAAATCGCACGCGGCTGCATATGCATTTCTTGCTTACAGAACGGCATATCTGAAATGTCATTACCCGAAAGAGTATTTTGCATCGCTTATCAGCAGTGTTCTTGAAGATTCAAATAAAGTATCAGGTTATATTGCTGAATGTAACCGACTCGGAATAAAAATCATCCCGCCTGATGTGAATGTTGGTTTTGATGATTTTACAGTTAACGGTAATGACATACTTTTTGGCATGCTTGCTATTAAAAATCTTGGCAGGAATGCTATTAAAGCTATTATCAGAGAGCGTGAAGCCGGCGGTAAATTCGAATCTTTTTCATCTTTCTGTTACAGAATGTACGGCAAAGATTTAAACCGTAGGGGTATTGAAGCACTGATTTACAGCGGTGCACTTGACAGCCTTGATATGAACAGACGGCAGATGATTACAGTGTTGCCTGAAGTTATGGCTCAGGCAGAAACAAACGGCAGAATCATGGCAGGCGGACAGATGGGGCTTTTCGGTGATGAGCAGGAAATTTTTGAAGTGAAAACACCTGATTTGTCTGAATTTGAAATAAAAGATAAGCTTGCGTTTGAAAAAGAATATACCGGTATATATATTTCAGGTCATCCGTTAGCTCATTACCAGACTGTAAAAGATGCCCTGAAAACAGACAATATAGGTGAGATTATTGCCGAAACGTCGTCTGAAAGTGTTATGAGCAAATATCATGATAATTCCCGAGTGAATATTCTTGCGATTGTAACGTCAGTCAAGAAAAAAGTTACAAAAAATAACGATACAATGGCATTTATTACTGTTGAAGACACTCAGGCAAGTATGGAAGTTATTGTTTTTGCCAAGAATTATCTTGATTATATGGGCATGCTTTCTGTAGGTAACGTACTTTTGATTACGGGTAGACTTTCATTACGTGAAGATGAAGAGTGCAAACTTGTGTGTGAAAGTGTTACACTTGCTCCCGAAAAAGTTAACGCTCCCGAAAAGCCAAAAAAAATCGAAAACAAAGGTTTATATTTCAGACTTAAAAACAAGGAATGCGAAGAATATAAAAAGATTCAGCATGTATTGGATGTTTTTGACGGTAATACACCTGTTTACTATTATTTTACCGATGAGAAAAAAACAGTACGTCATCACTCCAGAATGTGTGACATAAATGATTCAATGTTACGTGAACTGAAAAGAATTGTCGGGGACGAGAACATCGGCATAAAATAAAACAAGGTATGCAAACTAATTTTGTAATTATAATTACTAAAATTTAGAAAATTTTGCAAAAAAGACTTGAACTTTGTCGCATATTAGTTTATCATAGTAATAATATTTTTTAACCAAGGGGACATATAGAATGAAAACTATCGGTGTATTAACAAGCGGCGGTGACGCACCGGGTATGAACGCTTGTATTCGTGCGGTTGTAAGAACAGCGTGCGAAAAAGGTATGAATGTTTACGGCATCAACCGTGGCTACAACGGACTTATGGAAGATGATATGTTTGAAATGGATTTAAGAAGCGTTTCAGATATTATCAACAGAGGCGGTACAGTGCTTTGTTCAGCAAGAAGTCTTAACTTCAAAACTGAAGAAGGTATGCAGGCAGCTATTGATGTATGTAACAGAAGAGGTATTGAAGGTATTGTTGTTATCGGCGGTGACGGCTCTTTCAGAGGTGCAAGAGATTTGTCTTTAAGAGGCATTCCCTGCATCGGTGTTCCGGGCACAATTGATAACGATATTGCTTGCACAGATTATACAATCGGTTTTGACACTTGTCTTAACACAATTATGGATGCTGTTGACAGAATCCGTGACACATCAGAATCACACGACAGATGCACAGTTGTTGAAGTTATGGGCAGAAGCGCAGGTTATCTTGCACTTGAAGGCGGTATTGCAGTAGGTGCTACTTACATTATCGTTCCTGAAAAACCCTATGACCTTACAGATGTTATCAACAGAATGAAGAAAACTCTTAAAACAGGTAAGAGACACTTTGTTATCGTTGTTGCTGAAGGCATCGGCGGTGTTGCAAATCTTGCAAAAAGAATTGAAGAAGAAACAGGCGTTGAATGCCGTTCATCAATCCTCGGTCATATTCAGCGTGGCGGTTCACCCACAGTACGTGACAGAGTTATGGCAAGTATTATGGGTAACAAAGCTGTTAAACTTCTTATGGATGGCATTGGCAACCGCGTTATCGCAGTTAAAGATGATAAAATCGTAGATTATGATATCTTCGAAGCTCTCCAGATGAAGAAAACTCTCAACGACGAGTATTATCAGATTGCACACGAAATCTCAATATAAAATGCTTGAATCTCAGCTCTCTTGTTTTCAAGGGAGCTGTTTTTTGTTTCAATAAAATTGAAACACACCGATAAATTATAATTTATATGTAACTAACCTTGCCATTTTGCTGTCATCCTTGAGCGAAAGCGAAGGATCTCAAAATGGCAACACATAAAGCATTTCCAAACGAGATTCTTCGCTGTCGCTCGAGAATGACACGTTTGG
>JAGBHV010000014.1 GCA_017935325.1 Clostridia bacterium | reverse complement strand
TACTTCCGATTTAATTTGTATATTAATTTTTAGTTCTTGGTGACAAAAAACGATTCGCTACATAGATTTCAAAAATCTGCCACCAAATTTTCTATTTGAATACAATTTCATTATTTACTATCTCCCTCGCCCTTTGCTCAATATTCCCCATTCTCTGTACCCACTCCATCTGGTCCTGCTCTTTCAATTCCTCAGTCACACCTACAGCCTCTTTCAGCTGCTCAATCAGAAGGTCGTACATTTCACTTGCTTGCTTTTCAACCTCTGCACAGTGTTGATAGAGTTCGCCCTGAATAAGCAGTGTGCTAAAAAGCACCTTCTTATGTTTTTCGAGATGAGATTTATACATCATTCCCCATTTTCCGAGCCTGACATTTGCCTCTTCAGGTGGCAGTTTGAGATTCGGAATAAGATAACCATTCACTTCACGGTATGTAATTTTCATTTGATTCATCCTTTCATTTTTCTTATTAGGCATAATAACGCCGATTTTTGCTTCAAAAACTAATTGTAAAGAAATTGTAAACGAGTTGTTTTTTAAAATTTTGCTTAGGGAGAATTTGCAAACCCTAAAATGCCCGTAACCCCAGTAAAATAGGGCTTTTTCACCACCTTTCGTGTCGAAAATTGTGTAAGATTTTGTGTTGCTTTTCGCTTAATTTATGGTTCTATTTTAACATCTACAGGAGCCATTGCGGCACCCATATTCGCAGAATCCGTCACACCTTTATCAACAATTCTTCCTATTATAGCCTTTTCGATAACGGGACGGTTTTGAAGCTTCTCACCGCTTATAAGAGCTGAAGCGGCACCCGTAACGGTCCACTGTGCAGTCGGCGAACGCTGACCGCCGTATTCAAGCGGCTGACGGAACTGCTTCTCTGCCGAGCAGAAATGTGATGACGTTGAAGAAATTGCTTTTCTGAATATGCCTGAATCGACACCGATTGCTGCATTTATCATTGCAAGAACAGACGTTGAACACGCACCGTAAACACCGCTGAATGGAATTTCATAACCGCGCAGGCCAAAGCCAGTTCCGCTGCACTGGTTGAGAAGATCACCTGCGTAAACAACGTCCACGTCTGTATCCTTTATTCCTGCTTTATCGAGAAGGACACCTATCGACGTTTTCTGAAATTCACTTTCCGCCTGCTCCCACGTATCCTTACCGTCGGTAGCGTCTTCAATCACCATATCGAACAGTTTGCCGAGCGGTCCCTCCCCTTCCTTTTTTCCTGCAACAGCTGACCACTCTGCAACAGAAGGTTTATTCTGAAACTCAATCACATACTTTCCGATTCTCACATAATCACCTTCTGTATAATATAATAAACAATACCGAAAGCTGTTGACGTGAAAATACCGTAAGCAATTACAGGTCCCGAAACCCTGAAAATATTTGCTCCCGTTCCCATTACAAAGCCCTCACTCTTGTGTTCAAGTGCAGGAGCAACAACCGAATTTGCAAAACCTGTAATCGGTACAACAGTCCCCGCTCCTGCGTACTTTGCAATTTTGTCAAAAATACCTATACCTGTAAGAACCGCGGCAATTACAATCAGCGTAACGGAAACCATTGTACGCGTTTCGGTCTGTGACATTCCCGCCATACCGTAGAGCTTAAAAAGCAACTCGCCGAAGCAACATATCGCTCCGCCAACGCAGAACGCCCAGATACAATTTTTAACCACTGGCGACGGCGGCGAAGCTTTTTTCACCATTTCATCGTATTTTTTATTTGAAATATCCATTTTTCTCATCTCGCTTTCAGATTTATTATCTGCAAACGAACTGATAAAATACAAAACGCCCCCTTTCGGAGTCGTTTCAAAAATTTTCAATTAAAACATCATATTTTCAATAAATAATGCAGAAAAGTCTGAAGATGATGACAAATCGACATATTCAGAATCTGATATAAATGAATCAATCCTGTTCTCATCGCAAGCGTATTTTACCGTACCAAGCAACGAGCTGTTGTTGATTGCTGTACATTTACCTTCAAACGGTTTCGGAATAAGTCCTGTTTTTACAGCGTTGGATATGTTGATTTTTGAAGAAAACCCGCCTGAAATGTAAACTTTTCCAATATCATCGTGCGTTATTTTTTTATATTTCAAAAGAGTTTCGACGGCAGAAAACACTGCAGATTTTGCAAGCTGATACTGACGTACATCACCTTGTGTAAGTGACACACCGTCAGCAATTTCAAAAACCTCACAGTTCATATAACCTGTTTCGTCAATTTCAGTATAAAGCAATTCTGCAATGACATCGACAAGTCCTGTTCCGCAGATACCTTTCGGATAGGCGTTTCCTATCGACTTATATCCGGACTTTGAATATGCATATATTGCGCCTTCAGACGCACCCATTCCACAGGAGATGTTTGCACCTTCAAAGCAAGGTCCTGCCGCCGCCGATGTGCATATCACACCGTTCTCTGAAAACAGTGCAATTTCAGCGTTTGTGCCGAGATCAATAAGAAGGTTATATTTTCCTTCAGCCGGGAATTCAACATAATTAAGACCCGCAACGATATCCGCACCGACAAAAGATGAAATACACGGAAGCGAACAGGCGGTGCTGATACCGCACAAACCGAGCTCTGTTCCCGATTTTTCCTGACTTTTTGTAAAAACAGGTTTGTACGGAGCGACACCAATTGTTGACGGATCAACACCGAAAAAGATGTGCAGCATAGTCGTGTTTCCTGCGACAAACATGCATAAATCATCCGTTACTTCAAAGAGCGAAAGCATTGAATTGATTTCATCTATAAGAACTTTTTGCAAAGGCAGAAGTGAATTGTTGCGACAATATTCGATTCTTGATATCACATCTGCTCCGTACATTTTCTGCGGATTTATGCGTGTTACGGTTTTAATAATTGATTTTTCATCTAAAGAAACGAGTGCAAGAGCAAGCGTCGTTGTTCCGATATCGAGTACAAAGCACATTTCCGATGTTTTTGTTCCGCTGTTTTCAGCTCCTGTTTCGGAAGAAATCTCATATTTTTGGGGTAGAGAAACATCAATATCACTGTCTATAACATATTGGCACGAAAGCTGTGGCTGGCCGTTAACGAGAACGGTGCACTTTTTGCAAGTACCTTTTCCTGCACAGGGGTGGTCGACGTACTTTCCGTTTCTCAAAAGAACATCAGAAAGCTTATCGCCGTTTTCGGCATACAGTATTTCGTTTTCGATAGTTACTTTGTGCATACACTTCTCACCCCCTGCGGTTGCTTTAAATAATATTTTACCGAATTACAGCAATTCAGCCAGTTTTTCCAGGAATGCTTCTTCACCCCAGGTGTTTAACTTAAAAAACATAGCCTGACTGCCGCCTGATGTGATTGCAGAAAGGTGTACAGGACCTCCTGCGTTCTGAAACAAAGTAATATTCATACTTACACGGTTATTACCTACATAACTGTACCTTTCAAATACACGGACGCTGCATCTGGCGTAACCGTCACAAAAATCACTGGATTCTTCAAGTGAAGCTGATACATTACCGCCCAGAATTCCGTTCTCAATTCTCTTTAACAACTGTTCAAAATCCTCATTGATGATTTTCTCATATTTTGCCATTCTTCATCCGTCCTTTCCGCTTATTATTAAAATAATTCTTATTCAGATTATACCACTCCCAATATAAAAAGACAACTCCGCATTTCAGCGGAGTTGTTCAGCTTTATCTTATACCGTAATTTTCAATGATATAGTCCATATCCTTGTCGCCTCTGCCTGAGAGGTTAATGAGGACTGAACCGTGTTCCATTCTCTGAGCAAGCTTCATACCGTATGCAACAGCGTGTGAGCTTTCGATAGCAGGAATAATACCCTCAAGGCGTGAGAGCTTAAAGAATGCATCAATTGTTTCGTCGTCGTTGATAACATCGTATTTAACTCTGCCGATCTCCTGAAGGAAAGCG
>JAGBHV010000096.1 GCA_017935325.1 Clostridia bacterium | reverse complement strand
TACGTTGATCCATTTAAGGATTAACGCACCCCTTTGCGGTTGGTAGCTTTAGCTTCTTGCGTACCCCTTTAGGGGTAAGCCAGTATTTTGCCCTTTTAGGGCTGTTATAAAACCACCGGCTCAGCCGGTGTGATATTTATTTATCCTATCGAAGTAACTTTGTATATCTTCGGGGTTAAAAATGTCATTCTGCAGATTTATCGGCAGTCATGCAGTGCATGAAAGCTTAATAAAAAATGCGGTTGAACGGATTTGTTCAACCGCTGAAATTTTTATTTTACAAGCAAAACAATTGTCAGAACTGAAATAAGTGCCTGAATAGTGTTGAATCTGAAAATAACCTGTGTATTTGACCAGCCTTTGTTTTTTCTGAAGTGGTCATGTAATGGAGTTCTGATTTTCTGAAGGGCTTTGATTTTAAGGAATCTGATAAGAATAATTTTAACAATTCCGATAAGTCCGTCAAGAAGAATCATAAAGCAAATCGGAAGCGCAAGAACAATATTTCCCGTTTTAAGAACTGAAAGACCAATGAAAAGTCCTATTGCACGTGAACCTGCGTCACCCATAAGCATTGTGCTCGGTTCAGCGTTGAACCAGAGATAAGCTACGATTACAAAAATCATTGCAACAATAGATTTTGTGTAAACTGCATCCATGTTGCCCAACGCTCCGATAACAATCAATGAAATTAAAGAGTTTATTGAAAGTGAACCGCAGAAACCGTCAATGCCGTCTGTGCAGTTTGTAGCATTAATCATCAGCCAGAAGAAGATTGTAGCAATTGCAATGAAAATCCACTTCATTACTTTGAACTCAACAAAGAAAAGATTGATGTTGAGAAGTTCGGGATTGAAGTTTGCAAAAGTAAGCGCAAGTAAGAAAGAAATTGCTAAATCTATAATACCTTTTTTATATTCGCCCCATGGGGTCTCGGCTCTGTCATCCAGATAACCTGACATCATGCCGGCAAAAATCAAAGCGTAATATGCAAGATATTCGGGTGCTACTGAAATAAACAATGCAGAGGCCGCAATAAAGCAGATGATAAAAACAATACCTGCGCCTCGTGCTTTACCGCGTGAGAGACTACCGTTGAAGGCAAATTCTCTGCCTAAATCTGCCGGGAGTTTGTTTTTGAAAATTTTCAGCAATGCTATTACGCTTGCGAATGAAAAAATTATAAGCAATGCGTAAACTAATTTTTCATTCGGAATGAATGAACCTAATTTGTAAATCATTTTTACATCCCTCTTTCATTTTTTTATTTAACGGTGATAGTAATTTCATCACATTCGTAAAAATAATCTTTAGTTGTTTCCTTCCCTTCTATAGAAAAGACAGTATATGCTTTAAGTATATATTCCCCTTTTTCGGTCGGCTTGAAATCGTAAAATTCTTCAATCTGCCCGTGAGGTGCGATGTTACTTTCAGAAAGAACAGTATCTGTAAGAAGCGGAATATCTGCCTGCTTATAATCCTCTGCTTTAACAACGGAAATATGAATAAGTTCTGCAGGATGCTCAAGTGTGAAACTTTCGTGCTCCGAATTTTTCAGAATAGCTTTAAAGGTGATTTTTTTACCGACCTGAACTGTTGTGGGAGAAAAATCCATAACAAGAGAAAATGCTTTGTCTTCAGGTGGTTCAGCTTTATTGGTGCATGAAGTGAATATAAATATCATTGAAATCACAGAAAGAAGCAAAGCCAGGGTTTTTGTGTAAGGGCTTTTGTATTTCACAGTTTTCTCTCCTTTTATAATAGAAATTTCTGAAACTCACCATGCAGGAATTTGTTCAGAAATCGTTTACAATATAATACCACAAAATTTTATTTGTGTCTACCTCTTGACAAAGAAATAAAGCGGTGCTATACTATAATTAACATTTAACCTAATTGTTAAATGAATAGGGAGTTCCGAACAGGTAAAAATAAAAGGACGGTGATTGATTTGAGTTTGCAGAACACATTGAAAGCACTTGCTGACCCTATAAGAAGAGAAATACTGAATATGCTTAAAAACGGAAAAATGACGGCCGGTGAAATCGCAGACCGCTTTGATGTTACGATGGCTTCTGTGTCACGCCACCTTTCTGTACTGAAAGATGCGGATTTAATCAGAGACACCCGTGATGGGAAATATATAATATATGAAATCAACACATCTGTTCTGGAAGATGTTATGTTGTGGATTACTGAACTGAAAGGAGAAAAAGAAGATGATTAAAAAGAATAAAGTTCAGCTTATTATTACGTCAGTTGCTATACTTTTGCCTGTTGTTATCGGACTTATTATTTGGGATGAATTGCCGGCCGAAATAGCAACTCACTGGGGAACAAGCGGTGAGGCAGACAGCTTCAGTTCAAAAGCATTTGCAGTTTTCGGGTTTCCCTTGATTTTGCTTGCTTTTCATTGGCTTTGCATTATCGTCACAACAAAGCTTGACCCGAAATCAAAAGATATAAGCAAAAAAATGATGTCTCTTGTTTTATGGATTATACCTGCAATTTCACTTGTTATGAGTACAGTAACCTATCTTGTTGCATTAGGAAAAGAAATCAGAGTAGTTTTTATAGTCACTGTCTTTATGGGTATAATGTTTATTATAATCGGCAATTATCTTCCTAAATGCAGACAAAGTTATACAATGGGCATAAAACTTCCGTGGACGCTTAAAAGCGAAGATAACTGGAATAAAACTCACCGTTTTTCAGGTGTTTTGTGGGTAATCGGCGGAGTTGTCATACTCGCAACAGCAATTCTGGAATCAATTATTGTTTTCTTTTCGGTAGTTTTGCTGATGGTGATTCTGCCTACAGTTTATTCATATTTGCATTATAAAAGGAATAACAAATAGTTTGGCGTAAAAAAATCCCCTCAGTCTGAGGGGATTTTTTATTAAAATGCGCTGTGTGCGTTCCAGATATTTTTAGCGTATTCGTTGATTGCTCTGTCTGCAGCGAATACACCTGCACCTGCGATATTTTCGAGTGACATTTTGTTCCATTTTTCTTTATCCTGCCATACAGCATCAGACAGTTTCTGTGCTTTTGAATAGTCAGCAAAATCTGCAAGCACCATATAAGGGTCGTGATGAAGAATTGTTGCGGCAATTTCGGGGAATTTCTTTCCGTTTATTCCGCCGAGGATATAGTCGATAACTGCATGAAGTTCAGCGTTGTTCTGATAATAATTCATCGGAACATAGCCTTCTCTCTGAAGTTTTCTTACTTCTTCAGTTCTCATACCGAAGAGGAACATATTTTCATCGCCTACAGCCTGATTGATTTCAACGTTTGCACCGTCGAGTGTGCCCATTGTAATCGCGCCGTTTATCATAAGCTTCATATTGCCTGTACCGCTGGCTTCTGTACCGCAGAGAGAAATCTGTTCGCTGATATCAGCAGCAGGCATAAGTCTTTCTGCCATTGTTACGTTATATTCCTGCATATAAACAACTTTAAGAAGACCTTTTATTGAAGCATCGTTATTAATCATATCTGCAAGAGCGTGAATGAAATTAATAATTTTCTTTGCCATATCATAACCGGGAGCAGCTTTTGCACCGAAAATATAAGTTCTCGGCACCCAATTTGCATCGGGGTTTGCTTTGATAGCAAGGTATCTTGCGAGAATGTTGAAAGCATTCAGATGCTGACGTTTATATTCGTGCAGACGCTTTACCTGAACGTCGAAAACAGAATTGGGGTCTACGATAATTCCGTTTGTCTGTTTGATAAGCTTTGCAAAATCAGCTTTATTCTGTGTTTTGATTTTTGAAAGTTCTTCAAGAACTGCAGAATCGTCCGAATATTTTCTCAACTTTTCAAGCTCTTCACCGTTATAAACATAGCCGTTGCCGATGAGGTCGTCAAGAAGAGAGCAGAGCCTCGGGTTTGACTGACAAAGCCAACGTCTGTGAGCAATACCGTTTGTAACGTTCTTGAATTTGTCGGGTGTGATATTGTAGAAGCTGTTGAAAACAGTGTCTTTAAGAATCTGGCTGTGAAGTGAAGAAACACCGTTTACGCTGTGGCTTGCTGCAACACAGAGGTTTGCCATACGGATTACAGCTTCATCGCCTGAAACAACTGCCATTTCTTCAACCTTGTTTGCATCACCTGTTGAATTCCAGATGAATGAACGGTATCTGTTGTCGATTTCTTTTACAATCTGATAAATTCTCGGAAGAAGCATTCTGAAAAGACCTACGGGCCAGCATTCGAGAGCTTCTTTCATTACTGTGTGGTTTGTGTATGCTACAGTTTTTGTAACAATATTCCATGCATCGTCCCAACCGTAACCGCATTCGTCAAGAAGAATACGCATGATTTCGGGAATAGCAAGTGTGGGATGTGTATCGTTGATATGAACTGCAACTTTTTCGGGGAGATTATCAAGCGAACCGAATTTTCTAAGATGACGTCTGATAATATCCTGAACAGATGCAGAAACAAAGAAATACTGCTGTTTGAGTCTTAAGCTCTTTCCTTCCGGATGTTTATCTTCGGGATAGAGAACCTTGCTGATAACTTCAGCCATTGCGTTTTCTTCAACAGCCTGAAGATAGTTACCGTTATTGAATTCCTTCATATTGATTCCGGGAGCTTTTGCAGACCACAAGCGAAGAATGCTGATACCCTTGCCGTCTTTACCTGCAACGTACATATCATAGGGAACAGCTTTGATTTTTGTTGAATTTACGATTTCAACGTGATGATACTGATTATCCCATGAATCAATAACATCTCCGCCGAAATTAACATTTACTGATGATGAGTCTCTCTGAACGAGCCATACTTCTCCTCCGGGAAGCCAGTTGTCGGGAAGCTCATTCTGCCAGCCGTCAACGATAAGCTGTTTGAAAATACCGAATTCATAGAGAATAGAATAACCCATTGCAGGATAACCCTGTGTTGCAAGTCCGTCAAGGTAGCAAGCAGCAAGTCTGCCGAGACCGCCGTTACCGAGACCGGCATCAGGTTCGCAATCGTAAAGCTTATCGATAACAATGCCGAAATCCTTTAATGCTGATGTGAAGGTTTTTGTAAGATTAAGGTTATAAAGGGTATTTTTAAGTGAACGACCCATGAGAAATTCCATTGAGAGATAGTAAACTCTTTTTGCATTTGCGTTATCTGCAACAGCTTCAAACTCTCTTCTGCCGTCACGCATCATTTCTCTCGTAATCATAGCGACAGCTTTGTAAAACTGTTCATAAGTTGCATCTTCAGGAGTTACACCGAAGTAAAGAGAAAGATTCTTAGTGATTAATTCCTGTGCTTGCTTCTTTGTAAGCGCGTATTTCATACTATTCCTCCAAAAATTTATTTAAAAAACGCTAATTTTAACGTGTCTATTGTATATTTTACACTAAAATAGCGGAAAATTCAATAGTAAGAGCAATATTAATAAGAAAGAAATTAAAAAATTAAAAAATACCGATAATTATTAAAAATATATTTTACCTCTTTATTCTGCGCAAAATATATAGTATAATACTAAAGGATATTATTTTTAAAGGAAAGAGATGAATGATATGGTAAGAAACAGAGTGGTGCTTCACATTTGTGACCAGGATTTTCCTATTGCTACTGACAACTCAATTGCGCATGTAAAACAGCTTGGCGAAGAAATTGATTCGAAAATGCGTACTTTGCTTTCATCAAGCAAAAGATTGACATTTGCTCAGGCAGCAATTCTTACGGCTTTGGAATATGCAGACAATGCAAAAAAAGCCGAACAGAGCATGGAAGCTTTGCGTTCGCAGCTTTCAGGATACCTTTCTGATGCGGAAGATTCAAAGCTGAATTTTGAGCTTGTTAAAAAAGAAAACGAAAAATTAAAAGCAGAAATAGAAAAACTGAAACTAAAAGCGGGAAAAAGAGATGTGTGAAATTTTAGCTCCGGCAGGTTCTTTTGAATCGCTTGTTGCGGCTGTAAGATGTTCGGCAGATGCGGTTTATCTCGGTGCTGACAGTTTTAATGCAAGAGGAAACGCTAAAAATTTTGGCAGAGAAGCTCTGAAAGAAGCAGTAAAATACTGCCACGAAAGAAATGTCAAGGTTTACCTGACTCTTAACACTATTATTTCTGATGAAGAGCAGGAAAAGGTTGAGGATCTTATTTCTTATTGCGGTAAAATTGGTATAGATGCTTTTATAATTCAGGATTTGTCACTTGCAGAAAAAATAAAAAGGCTCGCGCCGGCAGCACATATTCATGCGTCCACGCAGATGTCTGTTCAGACTGCAGAGGGAATAAATTTCCTTGAGAAACTCGGCTTTTCAAGAGCAGTTGTGCCGAGAGAACTGACTCGCGAAGAAATAAAAGACTTATGTGAAAATACAAATATTGAGCTTGAGGTTTTTGTTCACGGCGCGTTATGTATGTCAGTTTCAGGACAATGTTATATGAGCGCAATGCTTGGTTCAAGAAGCGGTAACCGTGGTTTATGCGCACAACCATGCAGACTACCTTTCAGTTCTGATAACACAGGAAGATGTGATTTAAGTCTTAAGGATAATTCGCTTATCCCCTATCTGAACGAGCTGAAAGAAATGGGTGTGTCATCTTTTAAAATAGAGGGCAGAATGAAACGCCCTGAATATGTTGCAGCGGCGGTGACTGCGTGCAGAAACAAACTTGAAAATAAAAGTGATGAAGAGATACAGAATGCTCTGAAAGCAGTTTTTTCGCGTTCGGGATTTACTGACGGATATTATCTGAATGAGAGAAATAAAAATATGTTCGGCACACGTGTGAAAGATGATGTTGTTGCCGCAAAAGATGTGTTGGGAAATCTTGCACGCTTGTATGAAAAAGAAAATCCTCGCTTTAAAATCGATTTTTGTTTTCACATGAGAGAAAATGAAAATATTTCTTTGAAGGCAAGATGCGACGGAATTGAAGTAAATGTTGTTTCAGATTGTGTTGCAGAAAAAGCAATCAGAAGAGCAATAACGGAAGAGGATATTTCGGGTCAGCTTTCTAAACTCGGCGGCACGCAGTTTTATATGGGTAAAATCTCAACAGATATTGCAGACGGTTTGTCTGTTCCCATATCTGCAATAAACAAATTGCGCAGAGAAGCAACAGAAAAAGTTTCCCGGGAAATTCTCAGGAAAAATACACCGTTATCTGAAAAAATTCCGATAGAAAAAACGGATATTTTTCTGAATGAAAAATCAAAAGTAAAAAACAAAAATACATACGTGATTTTTAAAAATGAAAAGCAGATTCCCGAAAATCTGCCACGTGAATTTTCAATAGTTCTGCCGTTAAATCTTTCTGAAAAAACTTTTGAAAAATTAATAAATGAAGAAAGAAATGTTGCGGCGGAAATGCCGAGAGGTATTTTCGGCAATGCAGAAAAAATCGCAAGCAAAGCAAAAAGATTATATTCACTGGGCGTTAAAAGATTTTTCTGCCCGACAATCGATGCGGCGGTAATTGCCCAAAAAACCGGTGCGGAAATCACAGCTTCTTTCGGCTCAAATATTTTTAATAGTATTTCTCTTGAAATGTGGAAAAAACATTTTGCATCAGAAGCAATTTTGTCTGCTGAAATGACAACGACGCAGATAAATAAAATTAAAGGTGATATAAAAACAGGAGTTATATGTTACGGAAAAATTCCGCTGATGCTGACAAGAAACTGCCCGATGAACAATACTTCTTCGTGCGAAAAATGTCAGAAAAACGGAAGCCTTGTTGACAGAAAAGGTTTCAGTTTTTCAATTGACTGTTCAACAGGTTGCAGTGAAATTTTAAACAGTGTACCTGTTTATATGTGTGATGAACTTGAAAAATTCGGAAATGCGGATTTCTTTGTTCTGAAATTCACAACGGAGAGCAAGGAAGAATGTGCTGAAATTTTAAGAAAGTATCTGTCGCACGAAAAATATGACGGCAAATTTACGCGTGGTTTATATAACAGAGGCGTAATATAAAAACAGGTAAAAAGTGTTTGTTGTAATTTTTTATCATTTCTGATATAATTTTCTGGAAAGGAGATGTTTTTATGAACGAAGGTAAAACTATGTTCCCCAAATGGGCAATACCCGTAATAGTAGCATTAGTTGCAGCAATTACTGTAACTGTTCTGTTTCTGACGGGTGTAATCGGCACAAAAAATGTGGAGGTTCCCGATATCCTTAATATGAATGCGAAAGAAGCGCAGGAGGTTCTTGAAAAAGCCGGACTTGAAATGTGCATTACGCAGAAAGAAATCAATGACAAGGTTGACGAAAATACGGTTTTAGAGCAGTCCCCTATCAGCGGAGAGAAAATAGAAAAAGATTCTGTTATAAATGTTACGGTAAGTGAAAAACCTATTGAGGTGGAAATTCCCGATGTTGTGAATTTCCAGAAAGATCTTGCTGTTGAAACCTTGCAGAATATGGGATTCAAGGTTGAAATAGTTGAAAAGGAAACTGATGAATTTGCTGACGGCTCTGTTCTTTCGCAGAATAAAACAGGCAAAGCAAACACAGGTTCCGTAATTATAATTACAGTTGCAAAGAATAACGAAAAAGAATCTGATAAAATGGTAAAAGTTCCGTCAATTGTCGGCAAAACGCTTATGCAGGCAAAGGATCTTCTGAAAGGTAATTTTTATGTTATGATTTCTGGTGAGGAATATAGCGAAACGGTCAAAAAAGGCGCAATTATTTCTCAGTTGCCAACAGCAAATTCAGAGGTAAAAATTAACTCTGTTATAAAAGTTGTTATCAGTAAGGGTAAGGCAAGCGATGCAAAAATTGTAGTGCCGTCTGTTACTCTTGCAACAAGAGCTCAGGCAATAACAACTCTTGAGAATCTCGGACTGAAGGTTAAGGTGAAAGAAAAATTCAGCGACAGTATTGCATCAGGCGTTGTAATTTCACAGAGTATTCCCAAAGGAAAAGTTGTAAGTGCAAATACGGAAGTTACCATTGTAGTAAGTAAGGGTAAACAGCCGGAGGAAAGTAAAACTACTGCAAATATTTCTGATCTTACCACTCTTACAACAAGCAGGCAGGAAACAACAACAAGGAAAAATCCGTCCCAGAATGTAACAACACAGGCTGCAACTACTGCCAGACCTTCTGAGGTTACAACGGTTCCGGCTGATAACACAGACGAAAGTAAATACATAGCCGATTTTAAAGTGACAACTGATAAAGCAAATGCTTCTGCAGGCGATGTTATTACAGTAAGTGTCAAGCTGAAGACAAATTACAGGATAGGTGCAGTTTCACTTCCTGTAATTTATGATGCGAGAGTTTTTGAAATAGTGGGAACAGATGCAAATAATGTTTCATCTTTCCTTAATTTTACAGGAACCCTTACAGAAAACGCTTACAAAACAAACGGTAACTGGAAATCTCCCGAATCAATGTATACAAGAACGTCAAACCCTGACAAATGGCTTGATAAAACCACAATGGCAAATTACAAAATTATTCTTGCATCATGGGCTGCAATTCCTTCTGAGGGAACTGTTATGACAGCCCTTAACAGCCAGGAAACAATTGTAACCTTCAAACTGAAAGTCAAGTCTGATGTCAGTGATACAAGCGGCAGAATTTTCCTCAGCCAGGATTTCATAAAAACTGCAAGTGCACCTCAGGGTCTTTTGTCTGTAGGACGTGCAACTTCTGACAAAATTACGGCAGATTCAATTGTTGCAACAGGTCAGACAATCAATCTCAGAGAAGCTACGGCAATGGTAACAATAAAATAAGAGAGGATTTTTAAAAATGAAAAAATTATTGGCTTTACTTATGGCAGGCGCAATGCTTCTTTCATTTGCAGCATGCGGCGGCAATAAAGAAGCAGAAACAACAGCAGCTCCTGAAGCAACGACAGTTGCAGACGCAGCAGGTGAAGCAGCCGGCGAAGACGAAACAGCAGAAGCAGAAACAGAAATCGTTACAAACGAAGACGGGGAAACAGAAGTCGTAACAAAAGAAGACAACAAAAAAGAAGACGACGGGGAAAAACCTGTTTCTCAGTGGTCAAAAGCAGAAATTATTGAATATGCAAATACTGCATTGAATAAAGTAAAATCTGCAAAAGCAGGTTATACAAAGCGCGGTGTTATGCAGATAAACGGTGACGTTTCAGGCTTACCCTCATGGCTTACAAGCATTTTCCAGAAAGATAACACAACAACTATGTCAAAGGGTTCAGATAACACTAACGATTTCCCTGCAGCAGGTTATTCATGGTCAAGCAAACTCCGTGAACAGGATGTTAAAAATGCTACAATCAGAGCCAACGGATCAGTTTACGAAATCCGGATTGACCTTCCCACAGAAAAGAACCCCGGTAAAGGTACTTCAAGCAGCTATGGCAGAGCAGTTTCAGTTATTGACGCTGCAGAAGCATCCGGTATGGTACCCGGACTCAAATCAGTTGATATGACATATCATGACGGTTACCTTAAGCTTAAAGTTGATTCAAGAACAGGCAATATGATTGAAGCAGAAATTTCAGCTACTGCAGATGCAAAAGCATCAGTTGCAGTTATTGGCGATGTTCAGGCAAAAGACATCAAGAGTACAGAATACTACACAAAATTTGCATGGTAATTTTTGCGAACGTCTGAAAAATAAAAATCCCGATACTTCAGAAAACGAAGTATCGGGATTTTTATTATCAGGAATTGATTTCTCTGATTTTATTTAATTTTTCAATGCATTCAAAACAAACTCTTTTTCCTTTGAGTTCAACAGTGTTTTCAATATTTCCGCAAATGACACAACCGGGAGTGTGAACCTTGATTACGATTTTATCAGATTCAGAATATATTTCAAGAGGAGTTTTATCTGAAACAATGCCGATTCTGTCTCTCATAGGTTTCGGAATAACTATTCTTCCTGCTTCGTCAACATGTCTGCTGTCATAATATGTGTCATTCTTTTTCATATTTTCAACTCCTTTATTTTTGTAAATAATACCATAAATTGACATTTTTGTCAATAAAGCGGGAAAAATTGTAACCATTTGACATCTTTTTGTCGTAATTAATTTTTCATCTTGTAAATATACTTTTCTTAAGGCAGCGGGAAAAACACCGTTTGTCTGCAGTAAGAGGTGAGAAAGATGATGAATTATATCTGGGGCGGAATGATAGTGTTTTCTTTTATTGCTGCAATTTTTTCAGGCAATATGCAGTCGCTTTCCGATTCTGTGGTAAATTCAGGTCAGGATGCTATCAGTCTTGTAATAAAACTTACAGGTATGATGTGCTTATGGGGCGGAATAATGAAAATCGCGGAAAAATCAGGATTGACGCGTGTAATCAGTCGTTTTCTGAGTCCGCTGTTTTCAAAACTTTATAAAAATGTCGGCAGAGGGTCAAAAACCGCAGAAGCAATGTCTATGAACATAACGGCAAATCTGTTAGGTCTTGGTAATGCTGCCACACCGTTGGGTCTCGAAGCAATGCGAAGAATGCAGGAAGAAAATCCTGATAAAACAACGGCTACAGAGGATATGATTGTTTTTGTTGTGATGAATTCTGCGGCAATGAGGCTGATTCCTACAACCGTTGCAACTCTGCGGACACAATTCGGAAGTGCAAGTCCTATGGAAATAATGCCTGCAACGTGGTTAAGCACGGCTATGTCACTTTTGGCAGGAGTTATAACGGCAAAGATATTTTCGAAACTTCTCAACAACAAACCGCGCCGTGTAATAGCGCTGAAAAGAGGCTTTTCAAAATGAAAGTGCTCGGTGCTGTTGTTCTGCCGGTTGTTATAGTTCTCATAATCGGTGCAGGACTTTTAAGAGGTGTAAAAATTTTTGACTGCTTTCTTGAAGGTGCAAAAGAAGGACTTATAACAGTAAAAAATATATTACCTTCAATTGTCGGCCTTGTTGTAGCAGTCGGAATGCTGAAAGCTTCGGGAGGACTTGATATAATAGTAAAATTTTTGTCGCCATTGTCCGGTATTACAGGTATACCTGAAGAAATTATGCCGCTTGCAGTTCTCAATCCCATTTCAGGTGGCGGTGCACTTTCTATGTATGAGCTGATACTGAAAGACTATGGCGCGGATTCATATCTGGGCAGAGTAGCTTCTGTTATGATGGGTGCTACAGAAACAACCTTTTATGCAATAACCGTTTATTACGGCTCGGTAGGAATTAAAAAAACACGTCACACAACCCTGGCGGCATTAATAGCAGATTTTACAAGTTTTGTGGCATCTGCATGGACAGTAAGATTATTTTTCGGGAGTTAAATTATGATAGGATTTACGATAGTTCTGAGAAAAAGAAAAAAGGCAAGAGCTCGTTCATTCGGAAACAGGAAGAAAAAAATGAAGATAAAAAAATATTATTTTCTGCCCCTTGTTTTTCTTGTTGTTTTTGCAATCGGCGCTTCATTTTTTACAGAAAAAGAAGATGATAGCACCACTGAAGAAATAACAACCGCAAACATCAATGTTTTTAAGGAAATAAACGATTATTCCGAATATTATATGCCGGTTGTGATGAATAATTTCACATCCTATGAAAAAGGAGAAGAAATTGAAAATTCAATGTTGATAAAGCTGGGTATATGGTCGCTTCTCTGCACGGGAGAGGCAAATGAATATGCTTCTTTTAACGGGAAAATACATATTCCCGCTGAAAAAGTTGAAGAAAGAATAATTAAACTTTTTTCCGGTGAAATCCGTATGAAGAAACAAAGTATCAAGGAAGCAACTTATTCAATCGGATATGATAATAAAACAGATTGTTTTATTATTCCCACAATAGCCTTTTCGCCTGAATACACACCGTCACTTGAAAGTGTTGCTGCAAAAAATTCGAAAACAATTCTGACGGTAGGTTGCCTGAAAAGCGATTCGTACAAACAAGACAGCTCCGGAAACACAGTTGCTCCCGAAGCTGAAAAAAGAATAATTATAATTTTACAAAAGGGTAAAAACGGATACTTTATTCAATCAATTTCAGAGGAATAAACCGAAAAGCCGAATCTTCCCGTAATTTTATTTCTGCATGCATAGTTTACTATAAGAATTCTGTTGCCGATAAATCTGACTGTAAGACCGCGCTGCTTCTGTAAAGACAGCGAGTGCAGAATTGCAGAAGATTTTTCACTGATAAATTTATTCTGAGGCAGGAGATAACGAAGTTCAACGGGTACAAGCTCAGACTTTTCGGACAAATAAAAATCTTCAAGCAGAATCAGATCGAATTCTTTTGTTTCATCAGATATTGTTTCTTTGAAAAAGGTGTGAAGAAGATTATAAATTTCTTTAGTTGAAACGGAAACGAAAGAGAGATTTTTTTTATCAAAAAAAGCAGTGATTTTTTCAAACATTTCAAAGGCATTTTCAAAATATTTTTCAAGCTCGTTCAATGACAGAATGAAACGCTCTGAATTATAAATTTTTTCAAAAACATCTTCAAATTTTTTCAGGAATAAAATATCGTCATGCGTTAAGTCTCTGTTTGATAAAACCTCATAAGGCGAAAAGGGTGAAAAAACAAAATCATATTTTTTTGAAAGATGCACCATCTCTGTTCCGTGAAGAAGCTTTAAAAATCCCAGCTGAAGCTGATGAGATTTTAATGAATAAACATCGTTAAATGATTTTCTGAAATCATTTAAGCATTCACCGGGTAAACCTGCAATAAGGTCGGTATGAATGTTTATGTTTTTGTTTGCCGTGAGCTTGCTGATATTTGATAAAACTTTCTCAGTATCCGTTTTTCTGCAGTTGATGTTAAGAGTGTTTTCATTTGTGGATTGTATGCCGATTTCCAATTGGATTAACCCGTCAGGTGCAGTTGAAAGAAGCTCAACGGACTCATCGTCCAACAAATCAGCGGCTATTTCAAAATGAAAATTCATATCCTTGTCGCTGAAGTTTTCAATGATAAATTCCCATATAAAATATGCCCGTTTTTTGTCAGCGTTAAAAGTTCTGTCAACAAATTTTACTTGTCTGACATTATGCTCTGCAAAAAAAGTGAGTTCTTTTTTCACTCTGTCGAGATTCAGATAACGCACACCTTTTTCGGCTGAAGATAAACAATATGCACACGAAAAAGGACAACCTCTTGAGGTTTCATAATAAACGATTCTGTTCTCAAAAAGGGAAATGTTTTCTTCATCATACGGAAAAGGAATATCTTCAAGGGCAAGAAGTTTTTCTTTTTTTATTTCTCCTGTAGTTAAAAGTGTCAGGAAGTTTTTTTCACCTTCGCCGCGTAAAATAAAATCAATATCATCATTTCTGAACAAAGGATGATTTTCAATATAAGACACTTCAGGCCCGCCGAGAATAATAGTTTTTCCGGGGCTTATTTTTTTTATAATTCTGCAGAGCTTCGCAACGTATTCACAATTCCAGATGTAAACAGAAAAAGCAATTGCATCATATTGCCGGGAATAAATTCCGTTTAAAATAAAATCAAGAGTATCGTTTATAGTGAATTCTTTTATTGTTATTTTTTCTTTCGGGTATCCGTTGGCCGTTGCATATTTTTTCAGCGAATAAACAGCAAGGCATGAATGAATAAATTTAGAGTTTAATGCGCAAAGCAACACATTCGGATTAGTTTTCATCTGTTTTATACACCTTTGGTTTTTTGAGATATACTTTCCCTCTTGCACAAGCAATATCGATTCTCACGTGGTCACTTTTTTCTGTGTCGAAAACACAGATTTTTTTGTGACCGATACAAGTGCCCTCGAAAAACTGTATTTTATAATTGCCGAAGTCATCTTTGGTATAGAGTGAAAAGTTTTCAATTCTCTGACCTTTTTCAATTTCTTCTTCAAGAATGATGCAGTTGAATTCTTCTTCTTTATCGAATTTCAGGTCGAAACTTGTCTGGTAATCACTGTTTTCATTATTCTGTGTAAATCCGGCATTTTCTGCGATATCACAGCTGAATGTGTTTCGGATTTTTTCGCCCAGCTCGTGAAGTCGATTTTCATCACGCGGGTCAATAAGACCTTCTTTTGTGGGCGGTACATTAAGATGGAAGCAACAGTTGCCGCCTACTGTGTTTAGATAAGTTTTCCACAATCTTTCAAGAGAATGGGGTTCCTCGTTTTCGTGATAGAACCAACCCGGTCTTATGGACATATCAACTTCTCCGGGGCAGAAAGAAAGACCGTCTGAAAACATTATATTTGAAAGCGTTCCTAACTCTTTGTCGGTGTTGTATATGTATTTTGTTTTACCGGGAATAAGTGAACCTTCAGTCTGTTTTTCTGCTCTGAAAACAAGCTCGTGGGGTACAACTGCCCATTCACTGTGACGTGATTTGCCTGATTCGTTACCGCACCAACGCACATCAGGGCCGTGGTCATTGAAAATTGTAGCTTCAGGCTGATATTTTCTGATAAGTTCAATGTATCCGGGGAAATCATATTCCTGTTTTTTGCCGTTGGGGCCTTCTCCGCAAGCGCCGTCAAACCAGACGTGGAAAACCTTCCCGTAGTTTGTAAGGAGTTCTGTAAGTTGATTTTTATAGTATGTGTTATATTCATCTGTGCCGTAATATGCGGAGTTCCTGTCCCATGGGGAAAGATAAAAACCGAATTTGAAATTATGTTTACGGCAGGCATCGGCAAGCTCTTTTACGATGTCACCTTTTCCGTTTCTGTAAGGACTGTTTTTAATTGAATGTTCAGTATATTTACTGGGCCACAGGCAAAAACCATCATGATGTTTTGCGGTAATAACAAGCCCTTTCATGCCTGCATCTTTAAAAATTTCAACAATTTTTTCAGCATCAAATTTTTCGGGGTTGAAAATGGCAGGGTCTTCTGTTCCGTCGCCCCATTCTTTGTTTGTGAAAGTGTTCACGCCGAAATGTATGAAACCATAGAATTCAGTATTGAACCAATTAATCTGTCTTTCGGACGGTACAACGTTTGCAGCGTTGTTTAAAAAAGTTTTAAAATCCATATATAATACACTCCTTTATAATACAATATTACAATAATAAAATCGGTACAGTCAAGTGCTCGTTAAAAAATAAACAAAAAAGAATAAAAAATTTTCATTTTTTATACTATTCGGGAGAAAATAAAAATAACTATTGATTTTTGGCAAAAAATAGAATATCATATATACAATGTAAAATGGGGAAAAAGGTTTTTTGCAAAAAAATTCCGTTTCAAATTTACATGAATCCAAGGAGGATTTTTACGATGAAAGTACAGTTTACAGAAACAATTTTAAGAGACGCTAACCAGTCTCTCATCGCAACAAGAATGCCTTTCTCAGAGTTTGAGCAGATTCTGCCCGAACTTGATAAAGCAGGCTATTATTCACTTGAATGCTGGGGCGGTGCAACATTTGACTCTTGTCTGAGATACCTTAACGAAGACCCGTGGGAAAGACTCAGAAAAATCAAAGCAGCTTGTCCGAACACAAAGCTTCAGATGCTTCTGAGAGGTCAGAACCTTCTCGGCTATAAGCATTATCCTGATGATGTTGTCAGAATGTTTGTAAAGAAAAGCATTGAAAACGGCATCGACATTATCAGAATTTTCGACGCACTTAACGATATCAGAAATATTGAAGTTGCAGTTGATGAAACACTTAAAAACGGTGCAATTGCATCAGGTACAATCTGCTATACCTTAAGCCCCATTCATGACCTTGAGTCATATGTAAATCTTGCAAAGAAAATGGAAAAGATGGGCGTGCAGTCAATCTGCGTAAAAGACATGGCAGGTATTATGGGTCCGCAGGACGGATATGACCTTGTTAAAGCTCTTAAAGAAAATGTTAAAGTTCCTGTTATTGTTCATACTCACAGCACAACAGGCTTAGGCCCGATTACACTTCAGAAAGTTGTTGAAGCAGGTGCGGACGTAATCGATACTGCAATTTCATGCTTCTCAGGCGGTACTGCTCAGCCTGCAACAGAAACTATGGCTTATGCTCTCAGACAGCAGGGCTATGAAGTAGACCTTGATATGGACGTGCTTAAGAAAATCAACGATTTCTTCAAGCCTTACAGAGAAGAAACTCTCAAATCAGGACTTCTTAATCCTGTTGTTCTTGCAACAAGCACAGATGCTCTTAATTATCAGATTCCCGGCGGCATGCTTTCAAACCTTGTAGCACAGCTTACTGCACAGAAGAAGCTTGATAAGCTTGAAGAAGTTCTTGCCGAAACTCCCAGAGTTCGTGAAGACCTCGGTTATCCGCCTCTCGTAACTCCTATGAGCCAGATGGTAGGTGTTCAGGCAACTGCAAACGTTCTTGCAGGCGAAAGATATAAGAACGTTTCAAAAGAAATCAAGAACTATGTCAAGGGTGAATACGGTAAAGCTCCCGGCAAAATCAACGAGGATGTTCAGAAGCTTATCCTCGGTGATGAAAAACCCCTTGAAGTTCGTTTTGCAGATACACTTGAACCCGGCTTTGAAAAGGCAAAAGCTGAAATTGGTGAAAAAGCACACAGTGATGAAGATGTTCTTTCTTATATTGCTTTCCCTGCACAGGCAGAAGCTTTCTTTGACAAACGTGAAGAAATGAAGAAGAGAACATTCACATACTCCATCAAGCAGATTGATTAAGGAGGTACAACATGAGATTTTTTGAAGAGTTTATGACAGATATTGTTTCAATCGGAGCAGAGTTCAAAGACAAATTTGTAAATATTCCTGCAAGACTTCCTGCAGTTTTAGAGCAGCTTCCGACTGCACTTACAGGATTTATTGTTGTTCTTTCAATGCTTGCAATTATTGCAATTGCTATTCTTGTTTTCTCAAAGGTTATGTATTCTTTTTCTAAAAAGAAAGGAGAAAAAGAAACTGTGGTTGAAACAAGTGCAAACAATGTTGCCGGTGCAACAGTTTCAGGCACACCCCTTGCTGACGGAAATTCAGCAGGTAAACTTGACCTTGTAGATGTTGATGAATCTACTGCAGCGGTAATTATGGCTATTGTCAGCGACCAGAGCGGCATTCCTCTCAACAGACTTAACTTTAAATCAATCAAAAAAGTGGAGGATAAATAAAATGAAATACATTGTAACACTTAACGGAAAAAATTACGAAGTTGAAGTTGAAAAATCAGATGCAGTAATAACAAATATTTCTGAAGCTACAGCACCTGTTGCAGCTCCCGTTGCTGCTCCTGCTGCACCCGCTGCTCCTGCTGCTCCTGCAGCACCTGTTGCTCCCACAGCAGGCGGTACAAACGTTACTGCTCCCATGCCCGGTGCTATTCTTTCAATCGTTAAAAACGTAGGCGACAGCGTAAACGCAGGCGACGTTATCGTTGTTCTCGAAGCTATGAAAATGGAAAATGATATCGTTGCTCCTTGTGCAGGTACAATCAAGCAGATTACCGTACAGAAGGGTTCCACAGTTGAAACAGATGCAGTCCTTGCTGTTATCGGCTGAGGAGGTTAATAGATGGAAATAATTCAGCAGTTATGGCAAAGTTCCGGCTTTGCTCTGCTTGGCTGGAAAGAATTAGTGATGATTCTCGTCTCTTTTGTTCTTTTCTATCTTGCCATATCTAAAAAATTCGAACCTCTTCTTCTTGTTCCTATTGCTTTTGGTATTCTTCTTGCTAACTTACCCGGAGCTGACCTTATGGCTGACCCTGCAGGTCTCTTCGGCGGTGTTGCTCAGGAAGGTGCTCATTGGTACGATACGGGTGTTTTAAGGCTGATTTATGCAGGCGTTAAAAGTTCAATTTTCCCATGTCTGATATTCCTCGGCATTGGTGCGATGACCGATTTCGGTCCTCTTCTTGCAAACCCTGTAAGTCTTCTTCTCGGTGCAGCGGCACAGCTTGGTATTTATGTTGCATTTATTATTGCTCTCTTCCTCGGTTTCACTCCCGAAGAAGCAGCATCAATCGGTATTATCGGCGGTGCAGACGGCCCGACAGCTATCCTTCTTACAGGTCAGTTGGCTGACCATCTGTTGGCTCCCATTGCCGTTGCAGCATATTCATATATGGCACTTATTCCGATTATTCAGCCTAAAATCATGAAGCTTCTTACAACTGATAAGGAAAGAAAAGTTGAAATGAAGCAGTTGAGAAGTGTAAGTAAAACAGAGAAAATTATTTTCCCGATTATTGTTCTTGTTATCTGTGCATTGCTTATTCCCTCATGTGCATCTCTTATCGGTATGCTCATGCTCGGTAATCTCTTCAAGGAATGCGGAGTTACTGACAGACTCAGCGATACAGCACAGAATGCACTGACTAATATCGTAACAATTCTTCTCGGTCTTACTGTTGGTGCAACTGCAAACGGTGATGCTTTCTTAAGCCCCGACACAATTCTTATTATTGTTCTGGGACTTATTGCTTTCTCCTGCTCAACAGCAGGCGGTGTTCTTTTCGGAAAGCTGCTTTATATCGTTACAGGCGGCAAAATCAATCCGCTTATCGGTGCGGCCGGTGTGTCTGCAGTTCCTATGGCAGCACGTGTTGCACAGGTTGAAGGCAGAAAATATAACCCCACAAACTTCCTTCTCATGCATGCTATGGGACCGAACGTTGCAGGTGTTATCGGCTCAGCAGTTGCAGCAGGCTTCCTGCTGATGATGTTCGGCAAATAAAATATTTTTAAATGTTATGCTCCGCACGCTCTTCTGATGAGTTTTGCGGAGCTTCTTTTTGTTGACTTTTTTGCATATAGATGATATAATTATCCGCAGTATGGGGTAATAAAAATATTATGGTCGTGGGGATTTTTGTATGATAAAAAAGCTCAACAACAAAATGGAAAACTCCCGGACAATTGAAAATATACGTAATTTCATGTTATCAAAAACATTTATGCTTATTCAATGTGCAATTGCGGCTGTCTTTGTTTCATTCAGCAGCAAAAGTGATTTTACTTCTATTGTTTATGCAGATATGTTGTTTGCAGCCATCTGCAGTTTTGCACTTGTAATATGTGATGATATTGCGGCCACCCTTATGCCGTTTTTGCTGATTGCAAGTATGTCGATAAAATGCTATGATTCATTTGATGTTTTCATAAAATTTATCGGATTTGCTCCGGTGCTTGCTGCTGCAATACTGTTCCATTTTATTGTTTACCACAAAAAATATGAACTCGGAGCAACCTGGAAAGGTGTTTTGTTTGTAGCAGTAGCGGTAACAATGGGCGGTGTCGGCAAAATTACTGCACCTGAGTATTTCAGCGGTACGGCACTTTTTTATACAATAGGTCTCGGTATCGGTATGTTTGTGCTGTATATTGTGATGAATTCGCAATACAGATTTACCGATAAGTATGATATGCGTCAGAAATTTTCATGGATAATGACGTTGGTTGGCCTTTTCTGCGTTTATATGATTGCGCATTTTTATATTGTAAACTGGGCAGTCCTTGTAAAAAGCGGAAGCTTGCTTACTTTCCAATGGCGAAACAATGTTTCAACTATACTCATGCTTACTTTCCCGTTTGCGTTTTTCCTTTCTTCAAAAAAATATCCGTTTATTATTGCGGGTTTTTTGCAGTATGCGGGAATTATGTTTACGGGTTCAAGAGGCGGTGCGCTTTTCGGAACAATCGAAATGGGAATCTGCCTGCTGGTAATGCTTCTTATTGATAAAAAGCACAGAAAAAATAATCTGATTGTTATATGTTCCGTTGCGGTAGCAGCGTTGGCTTTTTCATATCCGATAATAAAATTTATTCTTCCTATGATAAAAAGATTTGCAACGGAAACCAGCGTGAGAATCGGTCTGTTTTCAAGAGCGGTTGAGGATTTCAGGTCCAATCTTCTTTTCGGCAGAGGTCTCGGATATATGGGCAATACCGATGTGCATAACCCTGCAAAATTTGCTTTGTGTTGGTATCATTCTGCACCGTTTCAGGTTATAGGCAGCTTCGGTATTCTCGGAATTCTTGCTTTTTCATATCAGCTTTATAACCGTATGAAAGTTCTGTTTACAAGAATCACCTATTTTAACATGACTCTGTTTGTATCTTATGCCGGGTTGTTCTTGATGTCGCTTGTAAATCCGGGAGAATTTTCTCCTATTCCTTACGGTATGATAGCAACTTTGTTCTTTGTTCTTTGCGATAAAAATAATCAATATTCAAAAATCGAAAAAGAGCCGGAGGAAACGTTCAGAATCAACTTGTTACGCAGAAAAAACAAATAGCATAATGAACAGAGATTGTTAAATTCAATCTCTGTTTTTCTTTTGAAAAAACTTGTATTTATATTGAAACTTTTTCAGATTTGTAATATAATATATCTATATATCTTAAAATAGGAGGAGAATGGCTTTGGCGATTTATCTTGACAATAGTGCAACAACACCTTTGTGCGAAAGTGCAAAGAAAAAAATTGCATATATGCTTGATGAATGCTGGGCAAACCCATCCTCCATACATCACCTTGGTGTTATTGCAAAAGATGAACTTGACAAAGCGAGAAAAATTATTGCGGAGAAGATTTCAGCCCGTGAAGATGAAATTTTCTTTACATCAGGCGGAACAGAAAGCAATAATATCGCTATTTTCGGTGCTGCAGAAAAGCTTTCAAGAAGAGGCAAGAAAATTATTACTTCATCCTCTGAACACCCCAGTGTTGAAAACGCAATGAAGGCACTTGAAAATAAGGGCTTCGAAGTGATAAGGCTTCCTGTCGGTGAAAACGGCAGCATCAATATTCAGGATTTGATTGCACAGATTGATGAAAAAACAATACTTATCAGCGTTATGTTGGTCAATAATGAATTAGGTTCAATAAATCCGGTTGAGCTTATAAAAAAAGCAGTAATGATGAAAAAGTCGCCTGCACTTATCCATTGCGATGCTGTGCAGGGTTTCGGAAAACTGCCGATAAAGGTGCAGAAGCTCGGTGTGGATTTAATGAGCATCAGCTCCCATAAAATTCACGGTCCCAAAGGTGCCGGTGCATTGTTTGTCAGAAAAGGTGTTCAGATAAATTCGCCCGTTTACGGTGGCGGTCAGGAAAAGGGTCTGCGCTCAGGTACTGAGGCTATGCCCGCAATATGCGGTTTTGCTGCAGCGGCAGAAGAGATAACGGAGATTGAAAAAAATCTTGAAAGAACTACCTGGTTGCGCAATGAATTTGTGGAAAATCTGCAGAAGATTGACGGTGTTGTTATAAATTCAGGGAAAGAAGCACTTCCTTATATTGTTAATTTTTCCGTTTTGGGAATTCCGTCTCAACCGATGATAAATTATCTGTCTGAAAGAGAGATTTATGTTTCAGGCGGTTCAGCATGTGCAAAAGGACACAGAAGCACTACTCTGCTGAATGCAGGACTTTCAAATGAGAGAATTGACAGCGCAATAAGAGTAAGTCTGTCACGATTCAACACAAAAGAAGAGCTTGATATTTTGAGAGAAAATATCTGCTGTGCATTGAAAAATCTGAGAAAAGTTTAAGAGGTAATTATGAAAGAAATTATACTTATAAAAAACGGTGAGCTTGCACTCAAAGGTCTTAACAGAAGAACTTTTGAAGACATGATGATTAAAAACATGCGTCGCAGATTTGAACATATAGGAAAATTTACATTCAAAGCGTCGCAGTCAACAATCATGGTTGAAAGCGAAGATGAAAACGCCGATTTTGACACAGCTTTTGAAGCCGCAAAGAAAGTTTTCGGTATTGCAGGTCTTTCACGTGCTGCAGCAACTGAAAAAGATATTGAAAAAATAAAAGAAGTTGCAGCAGAGTACCTTGCAGATGAACTGATGTTTGCAAAAACTTTCAAAGTAAATGCAAAAAGAAGCGATAAAAATTTCCCCCTTAAATCTCCTGAAATATGCATGGAAGTCGGCGGATTTCTGCTTGAGAAATTTCCGAATCTGACTGTTGATGTGCATGAGCCTGATATTATTGTGACAGTTGAAGTCAGAGATACTCATGTTTACATTCACGGCAATCAGCACAAGGGTGCCGGCGGTATGCCCGTTGGCTCTGCAGGTAAAGCGGCACTTCTTATTTCAGGCGGAATTGACAGCCCTGTTGCAGGTTGGATGATGGCAAAAAGAGGACTCCGTCTTATGGGAATTCATTTTGCCGCACCACCTTATACAAGTGAGCTTGCAGAGAAAAAGGTACATGAGCTTACACGTAAAGTTGCTGCTTACAGCGGAAGAATCAAGCTTTATGTTGTTGAATTTACAAAAATTCAGGAAACTATAAAAGACAAGTGTCCTGAAGAATTATTTACCATTATTATGAGAAGAATAATGATGAAAACCGCTGAAAAAATTGCACGCAGAGAAGACTGCGAAGCACTTATCACGGGCGAGAGCTTGGGTCAGGTTGCAAGTCAGACCATGAAAGCTTTAGCCTGCACTGACAGAGCAGTGGATATGCCCGTTTTCAGACCGTGCATCGGCATGGATAAAGGCGAAATAGTAAAAATTTCAAGAGAGATTGATTCTTTTGAAACTTCAATTCTTCCTTATGAAGATTGCTGTACGGTATTTACTCCGAAGCACCCGAAAACAAGACCGAGTGTTGAAGAAGTTGAAAAAGCAGAAAGTGCTGTAGATTTTACTGAAATGATTGAAGAAGCAGTAAGAAGTGCAAGATTTATTTTAATCGATTAATTCTGGAGTGATATTTTTGGTTTGTGAAATTGTTTGTGTCGGCACGGAAATTCTACTTGGCGACATTGTTAACACAAACGCAGTATACCTTTCAAAAAAGCTTGCAGAAATGGGAATCAGTGTTTTGCGTCAGAGCGTTGTGGGAGACAATAATTCCCGTCTGACGGAGATGCTTATGCAGGCACTTGAAAGAAGTGACATTGTAATTACAACAGGCGGGCTCGGACCTACAGCTGACGATATAACAAGGGACAAATGTTGTGAAGTTATGCAGACAGAGCTTGTGCTGGATGAAGATATAAAAAATGAAATAGAAAACTATTTCAGCAGTAAAGGTTTAAAAATGTCGGAAAGCAACATCCGTCAGGCTTATGTGCCCAAGGACGGTGTTGTTCTGAAAAATAACAACGGTACGGCGCCCGGCTTTGCAATAGAAAAAAATTCAAAGTGCATAATTGCTCTGCCCGGACCTCCCAGAGAAATGAAACCTATGTTTGAAGAATCGGCAGTTGAAATATTGAAAAAATATTCTACAGCATGTTTTGTTTCTCATAATGTTAAAATGATTGGAATAGGCGAATCGTTAATGGCAGAAAATGCTGCAGACTTGCTTGAGGGCGAAAATCCTACGGTAGCACCTTATGCAAAAGATGGCGAATGCCTTCTGAGAATTACGTCAAGCGGCGAAACAAAAGAAGATGCAGAAAAGAAAGCTCTGCCTGTGGTTGACGAAGTTGTAAACAGATTTAAAGAGTTTGTTTATGCAGTTGATGAAGAAAATATCGAAACAGTTCTTGTTAAGCTTCTGAAAAAACATGGCTTGAAAATTGCTCTTGCAGAATCCTGTACGGGCGGATATGCTGCAAAAAGAATTACAGATATTTCAGGAGCATCAGAAGTTTTTGATTGCGGAATTGTTTCGTATTCAAATGAAATAAAGAACAGAGTTTTAGGTGTCAGAAAAGAAGACCTGGAAACATACGGCGCAGTAAGCGAAGAAGTTGCAAGACAGATGGCAGAGGGAGTAAGAACCCTGGGCAAAGCTGACTACGGCGTAGGAATTACGGGAATTGCAGGACCATTGAGCGATGCCACGGAAAAACCAGTTGGTCTGAGCTTTGTTGCAGTTTCTGATGAATTTTCCACAGAATGTATTAAGATAATGACCGGCAGAAAAGACAGAGACTATAACAGATATGTAAATGGCTCAAGAGCCTTTGATGCGGTAAGAAGAAAAATAATCAGAAGATATGAGGAACAGGAGGAATTATAATGAGCGATAAAGAAAAGGAGCTTCCGCAGGAAGAAAGTTTTGAAGACATATTTTCAAGCCTGAGGGAAAAATATAATTTAGAGCCTTTCGGCAGTGATGAAAAACCTGCTCAGGAGGAAGAAAAGGTTTTCTACAATCCTCAGGAAGACAGTGAAATAGATGATTTCTTTAAGTCAAGAGAAGAAGATTACGTTGCCCTCTATGAAGAAGTTGATGCAAAGATGTCAGGCGTAGACGATGAGGCTCTGCAAAAGGAAGCTGAAGTTTTTAATCTTGAATTCAAAAAAGAAGAGAAAAAAGAAGAAACTGAAGAACAGCAGGAATATGAAGATATATATTCTCAGAGTGATAAAGAAATGGAATATGAGGATATATATTCAAACAGCAGTGATGCAGCCGTTGAAGAGGAAGATACCTCTGTTGAAGAAGTATTGCCGGTGAAAGAAGAAACAGATCCGCCTGCTATTGCAATTATTCCTTCAGAGTCTGAAAATAAAACAGTTGAAGAAACAAGCGCTCCGTCAGAGGAACATAAAGAAGAACAGATTCCGGTTGTTGCAGAAAATGAAGCAGAGGAAGAAGAAAAACCGAAAAAGAAGAAAAGCAGTACAGGAGAAATTATCAGAAAAATAATTTTTGTTATTTCAATAATCGCTTTAATCGGTAGTGTGGCATGGCTTGTAAATGACTACTTTATTCAGCCGTATCTGATTTCCAGAGAAAACAGCGAAATTGCAGAATTTATAGCTCCTGATGCAAAACCTGAAGAAATTGTTGAAAAACTCAACAATATCAGCGAAGAAGAAAAAACAGTAACATTTGACGCGCTCAAAGAAGCTAATCCGGATTTCAAGGCATGGATTGTTGTTCCCGGAGCAGATATCAGCCTGCCTGTAGTTAAAACAAGTAATAACAGTAAATATCTCAGAAAAAATTTCAGCGGAAAATATTCTGTAGGCGGTACAGTTTTTATTGACTGTAACAACAGTTCTCCTTTTAACGACAGAAATACAATAATTTACGGACATCATATGAGAGACGGCTCTATGTTCGGCTCAATCAAAAAGTATAAAAATGTTAATACTTTCAAGGCGAATCCGAATGTATATGTGTACACGGAAAACAATAGCTACGTTTATAAAATTTTCTCTGTTTTTCTCACTGATGCAAATCCCTCCGCAGACGGATACATTTTCAACTACACATTCAAAAATCTTTCATCAGAAGAAAACTTTGCTGCATTCATGGAAGAAATAAGACTCCGTTCATATATTAACACCGGTGTTGATTATCAGGAAGGTGACAGAATCATTACTCTTTCAACTTGCGAAAAGGATGTCGTTAAAAACGGCAGACTTGTTCTCGTTGCAAGGCTCGTAAGAGAAGATGAGGATGAAGCAGTAGACACTTCTGCTGCAAAAAGTAACAGCAACCAGAAATTTCCTGATGCATGGTATGCAAGAAAAAAACAGAGTAATCCCTATAAAAATGCTATAAGATGGTATGCACAATAAAAGAGAGGATGAAATAAAGTGAAGATTAAACTTATATCGTTCAGCGAAAGCAAGCTCGTTTCAATGAATGTTGCTCATGAAGTGATTGTCAATAAAATCAGGCAGGCTACATCAATCAAAGAAGAATTTCTTTTTTGTGCAACGCAGAAAGAAATGTTCCTTGGTGTAAAAGATGGAATTGAAAAAGCAGATGTAATTGTGCTGGCAGTTGATATTTCCAAATTTATTTCAACAAAAGCAGCACTTTTCAGAGCAATGGGATTTAAATGCAGACTCAATTCAAAAATAAATGAACTCATTAATAGTGACGCTTGCATGGCAACACTTAATGAAAATCAGATAAACGCACATGCAGCAATTCCCGTAGGCGGTGAAGCGTTTGTATCTGCTGACGGTCTGTTTTCAGGTTTTGGTATCAAGTCGGGCAAACAGAAGCTTATCTTTATACCCATTGATGAAAAGAGAATTGAAACCGTTATAGAAAACGGTATGATTACTTTCATTACGGAAGGTTATTCAAAAGAAGATTTTGAAAAATGCGAAGAAGAAAAAGAAGCGGAAGCTGCAGAAGAAATTACAGAAGTAATCCGTGAGGAAGTTGTCACATCTGCTGAGGAAATTGCCGAGGCAGAAACAGCTGAAGAAGCAAAAGAAGAAAACACTGAGTCTGATTATGTTGATGTTTATTCATCCTCATTTGAAAACAAAGAAGCAGCGGAAGTTGCAGAAGAAAAAGCAGACGACCAATATGAAGATATATCATCTTCTTCTCTTTCTGAAGACAGCGAAGAATCAGTAGCTCCTCAGAAGGAAGAAAAAGAAGAAAGCAATATGGACAAAATTGCATCAAGGTCAATTAAAATTGCTTTTGTAAGACAGACTGAAAATGCAGTTTACACAAATGTTTTAGCGGAAGTTTCTTATTCCGATGCAGCAGATTTTGTTGATTTCCCATTAGAAAAAGATCTTACGGAAGATATAAGAAGAAAAGAAAATGTTGCATCAAATGCAAGGAAAGCATTGAAGCAGACAGATGCAGCTTATGCAGTGGCAATGAGCGAAATTTTCTATGATGAAAACGGCACAGGATATATTTACGCAACACTTGCCGATTTGCAGAAATCAAGCGTATATAAGATTTTTGCGGCAGATGATGAAACAGACAAAGACCTTTACAGAACAGGTCTTGAAAGTCTTCTTGAAAAAATTGAAGAAAGCACACGCTCTGTAAATGCCCGTTCTGTTGCGATTGCCCAGCAGTCGGAGGAAGCTGCTGAGCAGAAAAGAAAAATTCCTTCGTCAACACTTATTGTTATCTGGATTCTCATTATTATTGCAGTAGGAACGCTTACAGCGCTTGTTCTTGATATGGTATTGTCAAAGGATGCTTCTGTTATGTCTTCAACAAGTGCAATTGTTGAAAATCTGAATGATATCAGATTGCTGCTTCCCTGACTTGCCGGGAGGTAGAAAAATGAAATTTCTTGCTTTTACCGATTTGCATTATACGGATGATAATTCTCACGAGGTGCGTTATCGTCCGAAATCACTCAGTAAAATAAAAAAGGCAATCTCTGAACATTCTGACGGATGCGATTTCATAATAAACCTCGGCGATACTGCAGATGAAGTGATTTCTGCAAAAGAGCAGAAAGTCCTCTGGCAGGAAATTGTTGATGCGATGAAAGAAAGTGGTAAAGATTATTATCTCTTAATCGGAAATCACGATACCTCAACGAGCAAACACGACTGGGTGAAAATCACAGGAATGCCTTCAAGATATTATTCTTTTTTCTGTGGCGGATATAAGATTATTGTGCTTGATGCAAATAATAATGATGCCGGTATTCCCTTCCCGCAAAATGAAATCAAGTGGTCTGAATGTTATCTTGACACAGAGCAGATAAAATGGATTGAGAAGGAACTTGAGGAAGCTGACCGTGATATCCTTGTTTTCAGCCATGAGATGTTTCTGATGGGTGATATTGAAAACAGAGATGACCATGTTATTATTAACAGAAAAGAAGTTATTGAACTTTTTGAAAAAAGCGGCAAAGTTAAAGCTGTATTCTGCGGACATTACCATGATGGTGATTTTTCGGAGAGAAACGGTATTCAATACATAACTTTCCGCGCAATCTGCACGGGTGATGAAGAAAATCACGCAGTTGTGA
The DNA here is from genome assembly GCA_017935325.1 of Clostridia bacterium. Classification (GTDB taxonomy): domain Bacteria; phylum Bacillota; class Clostridia; order Oscillospirales; family Acutalibacteraceae; genus SIG575. The sequence goes on along the minus strand of JAGBHV010000096.1, from coordinate 34,120 downwards.
CTGTGGAAAAGGATTTTATCCGTGTTGACGGATACGGTACACAGCCGTGCATTGAAATCAGAATATGAGAATACCCCGTATCAACACCTGATGTCTGATACGGGGTTTACTATTGAACATTTTTTATTCGGGAATTTTTCTGATAACCTTTTTATAAAGGTAGATAAAGCATGCTGCACTTGCAATAACAGATGCGATTTCAGCAATGGGGAAAGCCGACCAAACATTGTTAAGCTCACCTGTGAGCGAGAGCAGATATGCTGCAGGGATAAGAACAACAAGCTGACGTGCAACAGAAACAATCATTGAGAAAGTTCCTCTTCCCAACGCCTGGAAAACAGAACCTATTACAATACAGAATCCTGCAAAAACAAAACATATGCTGATTGTTCTCAATGCAGGGATGCCGATTTTTACCATATCGGGTGTTGCGTTGAAAATGGAAAGCAGTTGTTCGGGGAAAAGCTGCATAATAATAAGACCTGCAACCATAAACATAAGTGCATATACGATTCCCAGCTTTACCGCTTTCATCATTCTTTTGCGTTTCTGTGCGCCGTAGTTGTAAGCAATAATGGGAATGATACCGTTGTTCATGCCGAAAACGGGCATGAAGATGAAGCTCTGGAGTTTGAAATAAACACCGAAAACTGCAGCAGCTGTTTCTGTGAATGAAATGAGTATTTTGTTGAACATAAAGTTCATCACAGAGCCTATTGCCATCATAATTGTTGACGGGATGCCGACGGAGAATATTCTGCCGATGATTTTTTTATCGGGTCTGAAATGCTTAACGGAAAGTTTAATATCCTTGTTGTATTTTGCATTGAGAATAAGTGCAAGAATAAATGCAAAAATCTGACCGATTACAGTTGCCCATGCTGCACCTGCAATACCCATTTTCGGGAAGAAACCTAAACCGAAAATAAGAACGGGATCAAGGATAATATTGATTATTGCACCGGCACCCTGAGTGAACATTGTGTAAATGGTTCTTCCCGTAGACTGCATAAGTCTTTCTGTCATAATCTGACCGAAAACGCCGAAAGAGAAAATTGAACAGACGGTCATGTATGAATAACCATATTCAATTATTTCTGCAACGTCAGTCTGCATATTATAAAAAAAGCGGACTCCGAAAATACCGAAAATCAGAAAAATCAGATATTCAATAAAAACAAGAAAAAGTCCGTTTTCTGCAGCTTTGTTTGCTTTGTCAAAATTTTTCTCGCCTAAGCTTTTGGAGAGCAATGCGTTAACGCCGACAGCCGTACCTGAAGCAAAAGCAATCATTAAGTTCTGAGCAGGGAATGCAAGGGAAACTGCAGTAAGTGCATTTTCAGAAATGTAAGATACGAAAATGCTGTCTATAACATTGTAAAGAGCCTGAACTATCATTGAGATAATCATAGGCAGTGACATTGAAATTAAAAGTTTGTTTACGGGCATGATGCCCATTTTGTTTTCCTGAAGTTTATTTGCACCTTCTATTTTGAAAACCCCTTTCGCAAATATTTTCACAAAAATTTGCCGCAGAACATATTGTCTGCGGCAATTAATTTATAATTTAGAAATTACCTGAATAGTTGGGAGCTTCTTTTGTAATAAGAACGTCGTGAGGATGGCTTTCGATAAGACCTGCGTTTGTAATACGTACAAACTGTGCGTTCTGCTGAAGTTCTGTGATAGTGCTGCATCCGCAGTAACCCATACCTGAACGAAGGCCGCCCATCATCTGGTAAATTGTGTCTGCAAGAGGTCCTTTGTAAGGCACACGACCTTCAATTCCTTCAGGAACGAATTTTTTGTTGTCTTCCTGGAAGTATCTGTCTTTACTGCCGTTTGCCATGGAAGCAAGTGAACCCATACCGCGGTAAACTTTGAATTGTCTGCCCTGGTAGATCTCGCGTTCACCGGGAGCTTCTTCACAACCTGCAACAAGAGAACCAACCATAACTGTGTTAGCGCCTGCTGCAAGAGCTTTAACGATTTCACCTGAATATTTGATACCGCCGTCTGCAATAACAGGAATGCCGTGTTTTGCAGCTTCGTTTGCACTGTCAAATACTGCAGTAATCTGCGGAACACCGATACCTGCAACAACACGTGTTGTACAGATTGAGCCGGGGCCGATACCAACTTTTACGCAGTCAGCACCTGCATCGATAAGTGCTTTTGTAGCTTCTGCTGTTGCAACGTTACCTGCAATAAGTGCGATATCCGGATATGCAGCCTTAACTTTTGCAACCGCTTTGAGGATATTTTCTGAATGTCCGTGTGCTGAGTCAAGGCAGAATGCGTCAACCTGTGCTTCAGCAAGGCAAGCTGCTCTGTCAAGAACGTCCGCAGTAGCACCGATAGCAGCAGCACAGAGAAGTCTTCCCTGTGAGTCTCTTGCTGTGTTGGGATACTGAACAGCTTTTTCAATATCTTTGATTGTGATAAGGCCTTTAAGATGACCGTTTTTGTCTACGAGAGGAAGCTTTTCAATCTTATGCTTCATAAGAATCTGCTGTGCTTCGTCAAGAGTTGTGTTTTCATGTGAAGTGACAAGATTTTCTTTTGTCATAACTTCGCTGATTTTTACATTATAGTTTGTCATGAAACGGAGGTCGCGGTTTGTAAGGATACCAACAAGTTTGCCGTTTTCGTCACAAACGGGAATACCTGAAATGCTGAATTTTCTCATAAGAGCGTCAGCGTCAGATACGAGATGTTCCGGTGAGAGGAAGAAAGGATTGGTAATAACGCCGTTTTCTGAACGTTTTACTCTGTCAACTTCAGAAGCCTGAACCTCCATAGGAAGGTTTTTATGAATAACACCGATACCGCCTTCGCGTGCAATTGCAATAGCCATTTTTGATTCGGTAACTGTATCCATTGCTGCAGTCATCAACGGAATGTTAAGTGTTATGTTTTTGGCAAGAGTAGTTTTTGTGCTTACATCGCTGGGGAGAATGTCCGATTTTCTCGGAATGAGAAGCACATCATCGAAGGTAAGACCTTCTTTAATAAATTTTTCCGAATATTCCATACTCTCGTTTCCTCCTTTGTATTGTATAACTGCCGTAAAAGGCTGTTATTGTTTTTCAGATGTATGAGTTTTCTATTAAATGATATTATACCATTTATGAGTATATTTTTGCAATATCAGTTTTCAAAAAAAATGACGATGTATTTACTTTTTTATCGAATTTAGTTGTTAAAGTTGCTTAAATATCTGAAAAAGAGAATAAAGAGATGATTTTTATAAAAGTATTCCGGCAAAAACTGTAATATCATCACGTCGTTCTGCGCGGTTTTTTTCGCATACAGCGCTTGCTATTTTCTGTGCAAGAATTTCAGGGTTAGAATGGTTGAACCTTTCTATTTCTTCTATTATCCACTCAATTGAATTGTTTGTTACTCCGTCAGATACCATCACTGCAATATCTCCTTTTGAGAGAGTTACTTTTTCTTTCGCAAAGGAAATGTCATGAAGTATTCCGGCAGGCAGGGAAGCACCTTCAATTACAAAGCATTTTCCGTTTTTTCTGACAAAAGAAACAGCAGCACCTGCTTTGAAAAATTCAACCTTTCCCGAAAAGAGATTGAATTTTGCCGCGTCGATTGTGGCAAGGGACTCATTTGTTGATTTTACGGAAAGAACTGAATTGATAATTCTCAAAGCATTATCGGGGCTGATGTGTCCTTCAAGCAGGTCTGAAAAGTACTCTGCGGTCATTGCAGCATCTACTGCGGCTCGTCCGCCCGTACCCATTCCGTCAGAAAGAATAACTGTTCTGTTTCCGTATTCATCGTCAAATTCACGCAGACAATCTCCGCAGATTGGTGATTCATCGCTGGCAAGCTGAATTTTTCCCGTGCGTAACTTCATCCATGGTTTTTGCCTGTAAATTACAACAGTGCCGTTTTCGGTAAAATCTATTTCAGCGTTACTGAATTTTCGCAAAGCAGTCTGTTCAATTTGTGATTTTAATTTTTTTCTGTCAACCTCGCTGTCGATTTTTTTGCAGAAAGCTTTGATTGTCATATTGCCGTCTGTGTTGATAATGCAGACGGCTTTTGTGCATCTGACTGAAAAGGAATTGAAGATTTCCTTGATTTTCTGCGACAGTTCATTATCAACAAGGGAGCATTTGCTGAAAGAGAGTGAAAATTCATTCAGAATATCGCTCATACATTGCATCTGGTCACTTATGAGTTTTCTCTTTTCATCAAGGCAGATTTCTTCGCGGAGTGATTCATCATATCTTTTGAAATTTTCAATGAGAGACGAAACAAGGTCGCTTTTTTTTACACATTTGCTCAAAAAAACTCTTGAAAAAGATGTGTCCGACAGTGAATGGGATTTACGGTAATTTTTTGCAAGCTCTTCAAAGCCTTTTAGTGTGTATTGAAAACTGTGTTGCCAGCATTTTTCATGATTTTCGCAATCGGAACATATTTCTTTCTGCACGCGGCAGAAAATATTTCTGTCGTAATTATTATCAATTCTTTTCAGGTTTCGGGAAACCTTGTTCATGCCCGTGCAGATTGTGCTGACCGTTTTTGCGGAGTCGGAAAGTTTTTGCGAAACATCTTTTCTGTAAGTGCTTTCAAGTGCGGAGGATTCTTTTGTTCTGAAAAAAGCCGTAATTTTTCTGTAAGTTTTGTTCGGGACAGAAAGAAAAACAAGTGCGGCGATTGCGGCTGAAAGAATTTGAACTGAAGGTAAATTTCCGCTTGCAAAGAATGTTGTTGCAGCAAAAGCTGAAAGAAATGACAGGGCTGATGCAATTTTGCCCAGAGGAGAAAAAACTGCACATACGATTCCTGCAAAAATCAGAGGAAAAATATTATACTCATCATAAATTGAAGTGGAAAGTGCTGCAGTGCATACACATGCAGAAAGTGCACCGCCCGTTTCAGAAAGAACGTATGCCGAAAAGATTACTGCAAAAAATGACAGGAATTCCGCAGGAGAAAAGGCGGAAATTTTAATATCGGCAACTGAAGCGATAATTGTTGCAAAACTGATATAGAGGCAGACAATTTCCTTTGATGAAAAAATGATGCTTTCGTTTTTGGTGAATTTTACAATGCATCTTTTGTAGAAGAAAGAAGAAAATGATGCAATAAGAGCTTCTGCAATGAACATAAGAATGTCGTCAGCAAAACCGCCCGTAGGTAATGCTACGGCAATGCCTGTAAAAGCACATACGCCGAAGCATGCGGCAAAAGAAGCAAACCACACATCGCCCAGCCGTGAATGCGGTGTCAGCAGACGGCTTCTTATAATCCACAGAGCACAGGCGCAGACAAGGTATCTGAAAAGGTAGATTCCCGTCTGTGAAAAAACAAGTCCGATGCTTGTCCCGATGAATGAAGAAAAAGAATAAACCCCGGGGCAAGCAATTATCATCGCAAAGCCAAAAGGATGAAGTTCTCCGAAAAGACTGCCTTGTCCGAGCAATGCGGATATAACGGCTGTTATAATTGCACCGAGCACAGTTTTCGCATTTATTTTTTCACCTGTATGTATTTTCCTCATTTCGCGGTGAGCGGCGGTGCGCTGTAGTTTTTCCATTTTTTAACATTCCTTTCAGAAAAAATATTTTTACACCGTAAAGTATATTACTGTTTTATGGAAAAAAACGTCGCTACGCGCTGTAGGTATAAAGCGAAAAAAATATTTATTTACACAAAAAACGAAAATCCTGCGTTTTTCTTGCAATGAGATATGATTTGTGATAAAATAAACTGAATAACTTTAAGTAAGGGTTTTGCAAGATGAGGAATAATGAAAAAGATAAGGTTCAGGAAAACAACGATCTCATTATCGGCAGAAATGCTGTTCTTGAGGCAATAAATAACGGAAGAACAATTGACACTCTTTTTGTTGCAAAAGGCGAAAGAAGCGGTTCTGTTTCTTCTATTCTTCGCGCATGCAAGGATAAAGGCGTTGTGATAAAGGAAGTTGACATAAAGAAGCTTGATTTCATGTGCTTTAATGCAAACCATCAGGGTGTGGCGGCAAAATGTGCAGTAAAAGAATATTCAAGTGTTGACGATATCTTTGCTCTTGCTGAAGAAAGAGGGGAAGCACCTTTTATAATAATCTGTGATGAACTTGAAGACCCTCATAATTTAGGTGCGATAATCAGAACGGCGGAGGTTGCAGGTGCACACGGAGTTATAATTCCGAAAAGACGTTCTGTTTCATTATCTTTTGCAGTCGGCAAAACATCGGCAGGAGCAATAGAATATGTACCTGTAGCAAGGGTCGGAAACCTTGCAGCTGAAATTGAAAACCTGAAAGAGCGCGGAGTTTGGATTTACGGCGCAGATATGAATGGCGAAAACTGGTGCTCGGTTGACTACAGCGGACCGTGTGCATTAGTTGTAGGGTCAGAAGGAAAAGGCATCGGCAGACTAATTAAAGAAAAATGTGATTTTTTGGTAACTCTCCCGATGAAAGGGAAAATCACATCGCTTAACGCGTCAGTTGCAGCAGGTGTGCTGATGATGGAAATTTCACGTCAGAGAAGTAATATAAAAGCAAAATAAAGGAGGAAAAAACATGTCAGATGAAATCGATTTGTTCGAAGAAGAAATTGAAAAGTACAGAGAAACATATGAATCGGTCATAGACAAATCGCAGGACAGTGATTTTGTTGATGAGTTGTTTGAATCCTCCGACGGAACACCGATAAAAAACTGGTCTATTGAGGATATAAATAAACTCATTGAAGATGTTGATAATCTGCCCGATATTGAACAGGCAGGTGAGGATTTTGATATTGACAGATATGACGAATATCACGAACCCAAAAAACCTGAATTCAGCGAGCAGGCTAAAGAAGAAAAAGAAGAAAGCTACGATGAAGGGGCTGTTTATTTTTCAAAAGAATATGAACAGGACCTTGCAGCAAAAGATAAGGAAATTAACGAAATACCTACAGAGTTTGAGGATATTTCCTCCGTTTCTGAAGATTATCAGGAAGCAGATGAGCCTGAAGAAGAAAATGAAATTGAAACCCAAGAAATAAATGAATCTGAAGCATCGGAAGTGAATGAAGCTGAAGAAACAACGGAAGATTTTTCTTTTATTCCTGAAGAAGAGGAAGAAAACAGCTTCTTTGATAATTCGGCGGATGAAGAGTTTTCATCATTAGAGGGAAACATCAATGATGCAAGGGCAGACGGTGAATTCCGCGAAATTGATGAAAGCACTTATGATGACGGTTTTGGTGATAACGAAGTAGTTTATGACGGTACTTTTGACAGAGGCGACTATCTAAAAATAAAGGATATTTTCAAGAACTCACAGATTCTCAGTAAGAGAAAAGTTGAAAGAGCCGAAGTAAGAGAAAATGCCATGGAAACCGTAAAAGAAAAATACGGCGAGGCGATTTTTGAAGCAAAGAGAAATGAAGGAGATTTCAATGATATTCTCCGCAGACAGCGTGCAGCAGAGCAGGAAGAGCTTCAGCAACAGAAAAATCAGGGAGGAGAAAAACGTTTCGACCTGGAGAGCCAGGAATATGTAGCAACTCCGGAAGTTGAAACAAAAGAAATTATTCCTGAAGAAAATGCAGAGGTAAGAGAAGACGACGGTCTTGATGAAACAATTTTTGTCAGGGACCTTTCAGCTTTTGAGGAAGTTGCAAAAATGAGTGCAAAAAAACTTCCCGAGGACGAAGAGCAGACAAAAATTATAACAAGCGATTCTGACTATAATACTGATGAAAGCACTGAAGATACACAGACTTACAGAAATATTTTCATTTCCCCTCAGCACAGAAGAGTAAATGAAGACCAGTTAAGATTTGAAGGTTTCCCTGAAGATGAAGAATTTCTGCCTGATGAGGTAAGCGATGAAGAGGTCAAAGAAAATCTTCGCAAAGCCAGGGAAGAAAAGAAAAATCTTTTCAGAATGACAAGTCTTCCCAATGATTATGACGATATAGACCCAAATTATTTTTCACCTGAAAAAGGAAAATATGATGAAGAAGAACATCTTGTTTTAAGCGATGAAAACGACCCGAAATCGTTCCTTACAATGTTCAAAAAATCATTTATTCAGGAAAGAGATAAAAAGTTTACGGAGTATACAACTTCAAACGAAAAACCGCAGGTTTTCAAAGAGCTTTATGACAGACGCAGACGTTCAATTTTCGGAATTATCGCAATGGCTGTTATGGCTTTGCTGTTTGTCAGTATAAGCTCATTGCTGGGAAGTTTTGAATTGCTGACAACAGAGGTTCAGTCTGCATGCGTAGCCGGGCTGTCGCTTGTAAGCATGCTTCTTACTTTTGTTTTCGGCTCTTGCGTAACACAGCCGGGCATACGAGAAATTTCAAAAGGAAAATTTACCTTTGATTCAGCGGTTACGGTTATGGTTCTTGTATCATGCCTTACTTCAATTGCAATGTTCTTTGATTTATCCGGTGTTGCGGAAAACTACCCCGTATACACATCAGCGATTATTATGTGTGTTATTTTCAACTGCATCGGAAGAACTGTTGAAACAAGCAGAGTAATAAATGCGTTGAAAACTGCTACCACAAAAAGGCAGGACAACCTTTACACAATTCAGAATATTGATGATTTGAACACAGCACAGAATATAGGCAGAGTTTTTGCAGGCGAAAAACCTGACCTGAAATATTCATGCAAAACAATGTTCCCCAGCGGATTTATTTTCAATTCATTTGTATCGAATCCTGCTGACAGATTTTCAAGGGTTTTCTTCCCCGTTTTTGCAATTCTTTCTTTAATTGTTGCGATTATTGCGGGAATAATTAATGAAGATGTCGTGCTTGGTTTTGCAACTTTTATGGCAACACTTCTTGCAAGCTTCCCGATGTCACTTTTGTTTGCACTTAACTTTTCTCTTTCATCAGTCAATAAAAGGCTTGCGAAAAGAAGAGCATGCATCACGGGATACAATGCAGCAGCAAATGTTGAAAAAACAGATGCAGTTGTTGTTGATGCCATAGATTTATTTGATATTGACAAATGTAATTTCCATGGAATGAAGGATTACGGCACTGTAAGAGTTGACGATATAATCCTTTATGCTGCGGCTATGCTTACAAATTCAAGAGGCCCCCTTGCTCATGTTTTTGATAAGGCTATTATCGGCGACAAGAAAGAGCTTCTTCCCGAAGTTGAAGATTTGTGTTATGAGGAAAGACTCGGTCTTTCAGGCTGGATAAGAGGCGAAAAAGTTTTTGTAGGTAACAGAAATCTTATTATCAACCATAACATGGAAGCACCTCCCAAGGGCGCAGAGGTTGCCTGCCTTAAGGAAGGTAAAAAAGTTCTTTATATTGCAATTGACGGTCAGGTAGCAGCAATGCTTGTTGTAGAATACGCAAAGAATGAAGAGATGAAAAAGCATCTCGGCAAATTGCAGAAAAAAGGAATTTCAATTGTAGTTACAACAAACGACTGCAATATTGATGAAGAATTTCTGTCGCTGGAGTATAATATGCCGAGAGAAAGCTTTAAGGTTATCGGTGATTTTGAAGGCGGATTGCTTGACGGTTATATTCATCGTCTGCGTAAATCTTCTCCTGCAAAGCTTATTCATGACGGAACATCACTTTCTTTCTTTGAAACATTTGCTTCAGCAATTTCATATGCAGGCAGCGTAAAGCTTACTTTTGCTATAGAAGTAGTAATGATGCTGCTCGGACTTATTGTAACGGCTGTATTTGCGTTTACGGGAAATCTGTCCGCTTTTTCATCAGGTCTGATTATTCTTGTTCAGATAATTATTGCAGCAATTATAACTGCAATATCTGCAATAAGAGCAAAAATTTAGTTTAATAATTACCTCTTTCTTGCACAGAATATTTTTAACAGATATTTGTATTAAGAAAGAGGTTTGTTATGGATATATTCGTACCATTTTTAAAATCATTTATTGTCGGCGGGATTATCTGTGTAATCGGTCAGCTCTTGATTGACCTGACAAAGCTTACTCCTGCAAGGATTCTGGTTATGTTTGTTGTGTGCGGCGTTGCGCTTTCTGCAGTTGGTATTTACGACCGGTTTGCAGAGTGGGCCGGCTGCGGTGCAACAGTACCTCTTACAGGTTTCGGAAATGTGCTTGCACAGGGTACGAAGGAAAAGATAAATGAAATCGGGTGGCTTGGTATTTTAACCGGTCCGTTGTCTTCCGGAGCCGCGGGAATTACAGCGGCAATAATCAGCGGATTTGTTGTTTCTCTTATTGCAAAGCCGAAAAGTAAATAAATTAATATAAAATAAACACCTTTTTGAAAAATGATGATTGATTTTTGAAAGAAAAGGTAGTATAATAGGACACAAGAATGGAAAGTATCATCAGGAAGGAGGAAAATAATAATGGAAACAGTTACAGGTATCATCACTAAAATTTGTGATTTCCTTGGTAGTCAGGACTATGCAAAACTTTTCGACACAATCGAAAGTGCACTTATCAAAGTTGTAGAATGGATTGCATCTATTGCATAATTGATTAAAAAGGAAAAAAGCTGAACCCACTCATAGGAGTGGGTTTTGTTTTTTATAAGCATATTACGGATTAATCTGTTTTTCTCAATGTATTATTGATGAGCATTGTAAGAATGTGTGCGATTTCTTTTTCATCTGCTTCCATACCGCTTTGAATCCATTCCCCGATGATTCCGGTGCAGCCGAAGGACATGTAGTAATAGATTGTCTTACGCTGTGATTCGCTCAGGTCTGAATAAAAATCTTTTAAAACATCACCGAAGCGGAAATAAACTTTTTCTCCGAATTTTTTCATAAATTCAAGTGCGTCGCTTTGTCTGGCTATTGCATATACTGCATCGGGATTTTTCTTGATTTCTGTAAGAAGATTTTCAAGGTCTTTCTCAGTGCCGGGGAAATCAGCGAAGACAAAATTTTCAAAAAAGACTTCAATGATTTCATCTTTTACTTTTTCATAAAGGTCATAAATATCTTCGTAATATCTGTAAAAAGTTGCCCTGTTTATTTCGGCTTCTTCGCAAAGCTTTTTCACCGTTACCTTGTTGACGGGATTTTCATTTATCATTTTGATGAAAGTTTCTTTAATGATTTTTATTGAATACTTTGTGCGTGCATCAATTTTCATTTTCTTGTTTCCTTTCGCAGCAAATTCGCAATTTTTGTTTAATAGAAAACAACTTTTAAAAATCTGATTATTGATTTTTAACTGTAATAATATTATACTGAATTCACAAAGAAAAGCAACACGTGTTTGATAATTTTCATAATGTTTAATATTTCTTTATTTTGTTTATAAGGGGAACGGAAGATAGACAAAGCAGTTTTTTGACCACCAAAAATTAACCTTCTCATTTTTTATCAAACAATAAAATTTCCTCATTCTTCTGTTCCCTCATTTTGAAAAACACCGCAAAAGACCACTCCTTTTACTACATTCGGGAGTGGTCTTTTGCTTATCAGTGTCCTTTTATTCTGCTGAGTGCGCCTTTTTCAAGGCGGGATACCTGTGCTTGCGAAATGCCGACTTCCCGTGCTACTTCCATCTGTGTTTTTCCCTGCATGAAACGCATGTTGAGAATCCTCTTTTCACGGGGAGATAGTTTTTTAATTTCTTCTTTCAATTCGATTTCATCAAGCCAGCTTCTGTCGTCATTCTGGTCGCCAATCTGGTCCATAACGTAAATTGTGTCACCTCCGTCATTGTAAATAGGTTCAAATAAACTTACCGGTTCAACTATTGATTCAAGTGCCAGCACTACTTCCTCTTTTTTAATTCCCAGCTCTTTTGCTATTTCTTCAACGCTCGGCTCCTGCTTATTTTCAAGAAGAAGCCTTTCTTTTACCTGCATTGCGTGGTATGCTGTGTCTCGCATTGAGCGCGAAACACGCACTGAATTATTATCGCGAAGATATCGCCTGATTTCGCCTATTATCATCGGCACAGAGTAGGTAGAAAAGCGTACGCCCATGTCGATGTTGAAGTTATCTATTGCTTTGATGAGGCCGATGCACCCTACCTGAAAAAGGTCGTCAGGATTTTCTCCTCTGTTTGTAAAGCGCTGGATGACAGATAAAACAAGCCTCAGATTGCCGTTGATTAATTCATCTCTTGCTTTTTTATCGCCCTGCTTTATTCTGGCAAGCAGTTCCATTTTTTCCTTTTCCTTTAAGACCTTCAGGTTTGCCGTGTTTACACCGCAGATTTCAACTTTATTAAACTGCAAAAAAATCCCTCCGCAACATCTCAATACATTTAAAGTATTGCCTGATTTTGCGGAGGTTATACTGTTTTTAAAAGTATGTTATATTACTTTTTTGCCTCTTACGTAAACACTTTTTATGTTGTAGTTTTCATCAATAATAAGTAAATCTGCAAATTTATCTTTTTTAATTGAGCCTGTTGTTTTATCTTTACCGATTGCCTTTGCAGGATTAATTGTGCAGGATTTAACAGCGTGCTTAAAATCAATTCCGAACGACAGAAGATTTTTGAATTCATCGAAAATATTTGATGTGCTTGCTGCAATAGTGCCGTCAGCAAGAAGAGCCTTTCCGTCACGCACGTAAACAGTCTGACCGCCGAGCATATATTCGCCGTCAGGACAGTCTGCTGCTTTCATTGAATCGCTGATTACAATTGTTCTGTCCTCACCGAGAATTTTAAAAGCCATTCTGAGCGTAATGGGATTTACATGGAATCCGTCGCAGATAATTTCTGCTCTGACAGAATCGGAATCAAAAACTGCACCTGCAACTCCGGGGACACGTGCGGAAATACCTGTCATTGCATTGAAAAGATGTGTTGCGTGAGTAATGCCGTTTTCAAAAGCTCTTTTTGCGGTTTCTCCGTCAGCCGATGTATGTGCAGCGGAAACTGTACATATTTCTGAAGCTTCTTTTGCAAAGAGATTGTCTTCATCTTCTTCAGGCGCAATGTCAACTAAAGATACAGGGCATATAGCGTTAAGGTTTCTGAATTCATCAATATCAGGCTTTCTTACATACTCTGCTTTCTGTGCACCTTTCTTGGCAAGTGAGATGTACGGACCTTCCATGTTTATTCCGTGGATGTATGCGCCGTTTTCTTTTCCTTTTACATCTGCAACAACGCTGAATATTTTTGTAAGTTCTTCGGCGGGCAGAGTCATTGTTGTAGGGCAGAAAGAAGTAACGCCGTGACAGCATAAATTCTGTGACATTTTCTGTATTGATTCGGTTTCAGCATCGCATACATCTGCACCTGCTGTGCCGTGAATATGAATATCAATAAATCCGGGAAGAATTTTAAGGCCTGTGCAGTCGATAATTTCGCTGTCTTCTTTTTCACAGTTTATGCCTGCAATTTTTTGGTTTTCAACTGTAAGGTTTCCTTTTACAAATTCAAAGTTTTCATTTAAAATTTCAGCATTTTTAAATATCATTTTCATCACCCGTTCTATTGTAGCACATTTATTTATTTTTTTAAATGATTTCTATTGATTTTTATCTCTTTCTGTGAGAAAATTAAAAAAAGTACAATGCGAGGTGCAGTATGAACAAATTATATCCTCTTAAAACCAAACCTAACCGTTGCTGGAGATGCTATCTTGGCGGTAAGCTTATTGACGTTATGCGTGAAGAAGAAAATCCGTCTGACGGTTATTTTCCTGAAGACTGGCTTGCAAGTACAGTTGTGGCTGTCAACCCTGACAGAGAGGGAAAGCCTGAATTTGAAGGATTGAGCATAGCAGTTCTTGATAACGGAGAAGAAAAATATCTTAAGGACCTTATTGAGGCAGACCCGGAAGGATTTTTAGGCCGCGAACACGTTGAAAAGTTCGGCACAAATTTAGGTGTGCTTGCAAAATTCCTTGATTCTGCAGAGAAGCTTCCCGTTCAGTGCCATCCCGATAAAAAAGCGGCTAAAGATTTCTTTAAATCAGATTACGGCAAAACAGAAGCGTGGTTTATTCTCGACGGAAGAACTATTGACGGTGAAGAACCATATATCCTTATGGGCTTCAAAGAAGGCGTTACAAAAGAAAAATGGCGTGAGCTTTTTGAAAAACAGGATATCAAAGGCATGGATGACTGCATGCACAAAATCCGTGTTAAAAAAGGCGATGTTTATATTATTGAGGGCGGCTGTCCCCATGCTATCGGCTCAGGATGTCTTCTCCTTGAAATTCAGGAGCCTACAGATTACACAATCAGCATGGAAAAATATAATTCTCAGGGCGAGCCTAACCCCGAAAATCTGATTCATCAGGGCATAGGTTACGATAAAATGTTTGAGTGTTTCCATTATGATAATTTTACACCCGAACAGGTGCTTGAAAATTATAAGCTTGAACCCGAGATTGATGAAGAAAATTCTGACTATAGAATCACAACACATATTTCATATGAAAGAACACCTATTTTCTCATTGAAGCGCCTTGATGTTTTCACTTCTTATACAAGGGAAAAAGCAGAAAGACCCTCATCTCTTTCAGTAGTAGAGGGTAAGGGTAAAATCAAATGGGAAAACAGTGAAATTGATGTTGTAAAAGGTGATTGTATTTTTATTCCCAAAGAAACAGTCAGCTTTACGGTTGAAGGCGACATATCTCTTATTGAATGCCTTCCTCCCAGAATATAAGAGGTGAAACAAATGAAAATTATAGCAAAAAAAGAAGTTATAAATAAAGCGGGAACTCCCACAGACAACTGCCATTCTTCAACAGTACTTCCACTTGAAAACGGCGAAATTCTTGCTTCATGGTTCGGCGGAACAAAAGAAGGAAAAGATGACGTAAGAATCTATGTTTCAAAAAGAAAAGACGGCGTGTGGAGCACTCCTGTAAAAATCAGCGTTGATGAAGAAACTCCCCATTGGAATCCTGTTCTGTTCAGACTGAATGACGGCAGAATAGCCCTTTACTTCAAATACGGAAAGTCAATAAATATTGTCTGGAAAACATATGTTGCATATTCTGTTGATAATGGTGATACATGGTCAGAGCCGGCAGAGTTGGTAGAGGGAGATACTTCAGGTGGCAGAGGTCCCGTTAAAAATAAACCGATTTATCTTGCTGACGGCACATTGCTTGCACCTGCTTCACATGAGCCGACAAAGGAATCATGGGTAGCGTTCTGCGATTTGTCACAAGACAACGGCAAAACATGGGAAATGTCACCATACATTTCTACAGGAGAGGGTGAAGAATTTATTCCTCTTATTCAGCCTACTCTCTGGCAGGATGATAAAGGCGATGTTCATATGCTTCTTCGCTCTGCCAAAGAGAAAATTTTCAAGAGCGATTCAACTGACGGGGGCAGAACATGGTGCAAGGCATATGATACAGGTTTGCTCAACCCTAACAGCGGTATTGACCTTGTCCGTGACGGCGAATCGATTTATCTTGTTTACAACCCCACAAAAGTAAACTGGGGCGACAGAACACCTTTACTTCTTGCTGTTTCAAATGATAACGGCAACACATGGCAGGATATTCTTACTCTGGAAGAAGCAGAAGTCGGCAGAGAAGATAAGGTTGAATATTCATATCCTGCAATTACAGTACATGACGGCAAGCTTCATATTACATATACTTATAACAGAGTAAGTATTGTTTATTGGGAAGTTGAAGTTAAATAAGAAACGGGCTTTATGCGCCCTTACTTATTTACGGCAACAATTCCGCCCAATGCACCGCCAAGGAGCATCATAGCAGACATAAGCAATGTTTTAAGCCCTAATGTATGTAAAACAACAAGCAGAACCAGGCAGGCAAGAATTATTGTCGGCAATGCTGTGAGTATACCTGAAAGCAAGCCTTTTTCATGGGTTTTCCGCAATGAAATAAATGCACCCAGGAAAGAGGAGAGAAGTGCGAAAAAGAAAACAAAGATATTCTGCATTGAATCAGAAACACCTGTTTTCACAACAAGCAGGCTCAGTAGAAAAATCAGCGTAAAGAAAATTGCGGCAGAAATAAAACCTCCGCGCAGAATTCTTTTTACAAAAGATATGTTCGGATTTTGATTTTCCTTTGAT
The DNA here is from genome assembly GCA_017935325.1 of Clostridia bacterium. Taxonomy (GTDB): domain Bacteria; phylum Bacillota; class Clostridia; order Oscillospirales; family Acutalibacteraceae; genus SIG575. Next base: position 18,114 of record JAGBHV010000096.1, on the reverse strand, counting down.
GAAGTTCTTCTTTTTCTGTTTTTTGGCATAAAAATACCTCCAATCTATCAATAAGATAGATATGGAGGTGTTTTGCATTTTATGCTTATTCGTCTTCGTTTTTCTTGCTTTTTTTGCTCTTTGCTTCTTCGATTCTTGCCTGCTTTGCTTCTTCCTGAGCAGCTTTTGCAGCTTCTCTTTCAGCTTTGAGCTTTTCTGTAGCAGTGTTGTTTGTCTGAACAGCCCAGCGCATAACTCTCATTTTAACTCTGTCAGCACCTGTTTCGATGATGATGGAATCTTCTTTGATTGTTACGATTCTGCCCATGATACCGCCGATTGTTGTGATTTCATCACCAATCTGAAGATTTTCACGAAGCTGCTGTTCTTCTTTCTGTCTCTTCTTCTGGGGTCTGATTGAGATGAAGTATGTGATAACAAACATACCTACAATAAGAAGAAGCGGGATAAATCTGTTTGCGGAGCCACCACCATTAGAAGCAGCTGTGTCAAGAGCCATGTTAAGTGTGTTATAAATCATTTTTGATTTCCTTTCTTTTCCAAAGTGTACTATGATATTATAAACGGAAAATCAAATATATGCAAGTCTTTTTGAATAAATTTATAATTTGTGCAAAAATTTGACATATGGGGACCTCAAAAAATACGGCAATCCGTAAAGGACTGCCGTAAGACTTTATCTGATTTAATTACCAGTTGATTGTGTACTTGAATTTTGTTGCGAAGGGAAGAACTGTGTTCATCTTATCGAAGTTGATTGTCCAGTGTGCATCGTATTCTGCTTCGAGAACGTGACCTGTTGCTACGTCGACTTTTACAACAACTGTACCTGAGGGATAATTCATTTTAACATCGCCTGTGATACCTTTAGCTATGCCGGGGATGTTATCGTTGATTGTTGCGGGAAGAACAACGCTGAATACTTTGGGGTTGTGACCCTGACCGTGCTGAACAGATGCTGTTTTATCATCAGCCTTTGTTTTGATTGTGATTGTGTAAACACCGTTTGATTCTGTACATTTTGCAGAAGTTACGTCACTGGCTGTAAGTTTACTTGCCCATGATTCGTTTTCAACAGGGAAGTTTTTCTTTATATCTGAACCTGTGTATGTAGCAGCACCTGTGCTGTTGGTCTGGAGCATTTCATCAAGCCATCCGTCGCCGCCGAGCATGCTATAAATACCTTTAAGACCATCACCGATTGTTGTGGGGGAAGCAAGGTAGTTTTTGATTGAATGCTGTTTAACTGATTTTGCGTTTGTTTTAACGTTATTTACTGCTTTGTTGAAGTATTCAACAATTTCAGCTGTTGATGAAGGTTTCTTTGAACCTGCTTCTTCTTTCTTGTCGTCTTCTTTCTTGTTGTCTTCTTTCTTGCCGTCTTCTTTTTTATCGTCTTCTTTTTTGTCTTCTTTTTTGTCGTCTTCTTTTGTTACGACTTCTGTTTCACCGTCTTCGTTTGTAACGATTTCTGTTTCAGCTTCCTCAGTTTCTTCTTCGCCTGCTACTTCACCTGCTGCGTCTGCAACTGTTGTTGCTTCGGGAGCTGCTGTTGTTTCTTCTTCTTTTTTATCGCCGCATGCTGCGAAAGAAAGAAGCATTGCGCCTGCCATGAGCATTGCTAAAAATTTCTTCATGTTAAAATTTCCTCCAAAAATTTTTTGTTCGAGTAAAACATATACTCTGCCCGTACATTATAACGCGAAATCTGTAAAATATCAAGTATATTTTATAGACTTTGATAAAAATTTAAATATTTTCTGTTTTGCTTTGACAATGGACATAATATAGTGTATAATACTAAACGAAAAAATTTATCAGGAGTGATTATAATGCCATTAGTTACTACAAAGAAAATGTTCGAAGACGCTTATAAAGGCGGTTACGCTGTAGGCGCTTTCAACGTAAACAACATGGAAATCATCCAGGGTATCACAAGAGCTGCTAAAAAGCACAACTCTCCCGTTATTCTTCAGGTTTCCGCAGGCGCAAGAAAATATGCTTCACACGGCTACCTTGTTGCAATGGTTAAGGCTGCTGCAGAAGAAACAGGTCTTCCGATTGCTCTTCACCTTGACCACGGCCCCGATTTTGAAACTTGCAAAGCTTGCATCGACGGCGGCTTTACATCAGTTATGATCGATGGCTCACACCTTCCTTATGAAGAAAATGTTGCTCTTACAAAACAGGTTGTTGACTATGCTCATGCACACGGCTGTGTTGTTGAAGGCGAACTCGGTCAGCTTGCAGGTATTGAAGATGACGTTAACGTAAGCGAAGAAGATGCAAACTTCACAGACCCCGATCAGGTTTATGATTTCGTAACAAGAACAGGTGTTGATTCACTTGCTATTGCTATCGGTACAAGCCACGGTGCATACAAATTCAAACCCGGTCAGAAGCCCCAGCTTCGTTTCGATATCCTCAAGGCAGTTGAAGAAAAACTTCCTGGCTTCCCCATCGTTCTTCATGGTGCATCTTCAGTTAACCAGGATGACGTTAAGACAATTAACGAATTCGGTGGCGAAATGCCCGATGCTATCGGTATTCCCGAAGAAATGCTCCGCGAAGCAGCTTCAATGGCAGTTTGCAAAATCAATGTTGACTCAGACATCCGTATTGCAATGACAGCTGCTATCCGTAAGCACTACAGCGAAAATCCGAAACATTTTGACCCCAGACAGTACCTCACACCCGCAAGAGATGCTATCGAAGGCGTTGTTTCACACAAAATTGAAACAGTTCTCGGCTGCAGCGACAAAGCATAAAAAACAAAAAAATTATCCTCCTGATTTTCAGGAGGATTTTTTTATATCAAAGAAGATGTGAAATCATTTCTTCGTGTGACATTGGCGATAAATCTGCAGGGGCAATATCAAAAACTGTTTTGCAACCTGTATCACCTTTTTTGTTCAGCTTGTAAACTGCTCTTGCGTATGCCACAAGAACGCTTGCAGTAAATTCAGGGTTTGAATCAAGCTTCAGGCTGTACTCAATAACATGATTGTTTTCGCCGTTCAGACCTGTTTTTCCTGTGCGGATAACTGAACCGCCGTGAGGAATTCCTTTATGGTCGCGGTCAAGTTCTTCCTGGGAAATAAAGTTTACCGTCGTATCATAATCTGCAAAATACTTGGGCATTGTTTTGATTTCGTTTTCAATGCGTGCCAAATCTGCATCGTCACTTGCAACAACATAGCAGAGTCTTGTATGTTTTTCTCTTGTTGTAAGTTCGGGATTTTCGCCCTTTCTTACTTTTTCCATTGCTTCTTCAACGGGGCATGTATACTGCCTTGCATCAAGAACTCCTTCAATTCTGCGTATTGCATCTGAATGGCCCTGACTTACTCCCTTGCCCCAGAAAGTATAATCTTTTCCGTCGGGTAAAATTGAATTTGCATAAAGTCTGTTAAGTGAGAACATTCCCGGGTCCCAGCCCACTGAAATTGCGGCAGTTGTGCCGTTTTCTTTCGCAACTTTGTCAACTTTTGCAAAATGTACGGGAATGTCTGCATGTGTATCAAAAGAATCAATAACGTTGAAGTGCTTTGCAAGTGCCGGTGTCATTTCAGGCAGGTCTGTTGCACTTCCGCCGCAGATGATAAGAACATCTATGTCATTTTTGTATTTCTCTATATCGGAAGAAGAGTAAGCAGGAATGCCTGTCAGTGTTTTAAGACTTTCGGGATTTCTTCTTGTGAAAACGCCGAAAAGCTCCATGTCGTCATTCTGTCTTACTGCAAGTTCAACGCCTTTTCCTAAATTGCCGTAGCCGTAAATTGCTATTTTCATAGTAAATGCCCCTTTTAAAAAGTATGTATTTATTATACTCTATCGGATGAAAATTTCAATAATTTTTTTATAAGTGTTTTTTAAATTTTTTACTCTTTATTTTGTGCAAATCTACAGAGAAACGATTGTTATATCTTTAACTGTACAAATAATGGGACTTACCGCGATTATTTTAAAATAAGTGTTGATTTTTTTTGAAAGGTAATGTATAATTATGTCAAACGAACATTTGTGCAGTAATTGGAGGAATAAAAATGGCAGATAAACAGAAAGCTCTCGAAACAGCCTTACTTCAGATTGAAAAGCAGTATGGTAAAGGTGCAGTTATGCGCCTCGGTCAGAATTCGAGTCTGAATATAGAAGCAATTTCAACAGGCTCAATTGCCCTTGACGCAGCAACAGGTATCGGCGGTCTGCCGAAAGGTAGAATTATTGAAATTTACGGACCTGAATCTTCAGGTAAAACAACTCTTGCTCTTCACGCTATCGCAGAAGCACAGAAAGCAGGCGGTGAAGCAGCATTTATTGATGCTGAACATGCACTTGATGCTGTTTATGCAGGAAATCTCGGCGTAGATGTTGACTCTCTTCTTGTTTCACAGCCGGACAACGGTGAACAGGCACTTGAAATTACGGAAGCACTTGTGCGTTCAGGTGCAATTGATATTATTGTTGTTGACTCTGTTGCAGCACTTGTTCCCAGAGCAGAAATTGAAGGCGAAATGGGTGATTCACACGTTGGTCTTCATGCCCGTCTTATGTCACAGGCGCTGAGAAAACTTGCTCCTGCAGTTGCAAAATCAAATACAGTTATTATATTTATCAATCAGCTTCGTGAAAAAGTCGGCGTAGTTTACGGCAACCCTGAAGTTACAACAGGCGGACGTGCGCTGAAATTCTATTCTTCAATCCGTATGGAAGTTCGTAAAGTTGAACAGCTCAAGGCTGCAGGTAATGAAATTATCGGTAACCGCACAAAAGTTAAAATTGTTAAAAATAAAGTAGCTCCTCCCTTTACAACTGCTGAATTTGATATTATGTACGGTAAAGGTATTTCAAAATGCGGCGAAATTCTTGATATGGCAGTTGAAATGGGTATTATCAAGAAAAGCGGTGCGTGGTTCTCTTATGGCGAAACCCGTCTTGGCCAGGGCCGTGACAACGTGAAGGATTATATTGATAAAACCCCTGAATTTGCACAGGAAATAGAAGACCTTATAAAGGTGAAAAAAGGAAATGAAGCAGAAATAAAGAGCAAACCTGCAACACTTTCAAAGGGTACCGAGAAAAAAGAACCGGCAGCTAAAACTATTACAAAACAGCAGGCAAGAGCCGCTATTGATATTATAGTTGAAGATGACGATTAAGGTGCAAAATGAAACTGAGCGTAAAAAACGGCAGAAATAATAAAATACATATTTTTTTAAATGATGAATACTCACTGACAGTTGACAGTGAGTATTGGTACACATCTGCGTGGTGTGCAAAAAAAGAAATAGACGAAGACGAATTTGAAGAGCTTAAGGAAGAGATTGAAAACCGCAGAGCATGGAATAGTGCGCTTGACCTGCTTTCAATCAGGAGCCATTCCGAAAAAGAGCTTATTATGAAACTTCGTCGCAAATATTCACAATCTTCAGCCGAGCTTGCCGCCCGAAAGGCGGTCGAACTCGGCCTTCTTGACGATATGGCTTTTGCTGAAATGTATGCAAGAGAGCTTATTGAAAGAAAAAAATACGGTCTGGTGCGTGTAAAAAATGAATTAAGACTCAAAGGTATTTCCTCCCAAATCGCAGAAAGCGTTATTTCTTCTCTTGACATTGACGCAAAAGAAAGTATAATTAACTTAATAGAGCGAAAATATGCACGTAAGCTTTCTGACGAAAAAGGAAAGAGAAGTGTTATCGCGGCATTGCAGAGAATGGGGTATTCATATTCCGATATTGTGTCTGCTTTGCGTCAGTTTGCTGAACTGGATGAAAACGAAGAATGGTGAGGTAACGCTATGGATAATCTCAAAGCAGCCCTGATTTCTCTGGGTTGCCCGAAAAATCAGGTTGATGCAGAAATGCTTATTGCACGTCTGGAAGATGACGGATTTGTATTTTCTGATATGACTGACGGAAGTGTGGATGTTGTAATTATTAACACTTGCGGTTTTATTGATGAAGCCAAGAAAGAAGCAATTGAAAATATTCTTGATGCGGCGGAAATGAAAAACAACGGCGAAACTGAGGCTATAGTTGTTACCGGATGCTTAAGTGAAGTTTATAAAGAGGAAATTTTAAAGGAGTTTCCCGAGGTTGATGCGGTTGTAGGTATCGGTTCAAACGGCGATATTGCGGAAATCTGCAGAAATGCAGTAAGAGGAAAAAGAGATGCCTATTTCAGGCCGAAATGCGAACTGCCCCTTAACGGAGCAAGACACGTTTTGTCCCCCGACCATTGGGCGTATCTTAAAATTGCGGAAGGGTGCTCTAACAGATGCACTTACTGCGCAATTCCCGATATCAGAGGCGATTTCAGAAGCCGTAAAAAAGAAGATATTCTTCTTGAGGCGAAAGAGCTTGCCGATGCAGGAGTGAAAGAACTGATTGTTGTAGCGCAGGACACAACAAGATACGGTGAGGACCTTTACGGTGAGCCGAAGCTTGCTGATTTGCTTGAAGGCTTAGCGGAAATTGACGGTGTGGAATGGATAAGAATTTTATATTGTTATCCTGACAGAATTACTGATGAACTGCTTGCAGTGATGCGTGATAATGAAAAAATCGTGCATTATATCGATTTACCGCTTCAGCATGCCGATGGTAAGGTGCTTAAACTTATGAACCGTACGGGTGATGATAAGTCACTCCGCGGACTGATTGAAAAAATCAGAAGTTACATGCCTGACGTTGTTATCAGAACAACATTTATAACAGGCTTTCCCGGTGAAGGCGAAAAAGAATTTGAAACTCTCGCAGAATTTGTGCGTGATATGAGATTTGACAGGCTGGGATGTTTTGCTTATTCTGCCCAGGAGGGAACGCCTGCATACAGCTTTGAAAACCAGGTTGATGAGCAGACCAAAGTTGACCGTGGTGAAAATATAATGGACCTTCAGAGAAGTATTGTTGATGAGAAAAACGAAGAACTTATGGGTAAGGTTGTCAAAGTGTTTGTAGAAGGTTATGACGGATATCTTGACTGTTACTTCGGCAGAAGCTACATGGATGCTCCTGAAATTGATACACTTATTTACTTTACTTCAGAAAATTCTTTTGAAGAAGGCGATTTCGCAGAGGTTTTGCTGACAGACGTCAGGGATTATGACCTGATCGGACGCGAAAACATTGATTAAGGCGGTGAAGTTGTGAAATTTAATTTACCGAATTTGCTTACAGTTATCAGAATATTTATGGCACCTGTTTTTCTGGTATTCCTTATGGCAGAAATGCTTCCCCATAACTTTTTATGGTCGTTCATAATATTCTCCGTTGCCAGCATCACCGATTTTGTGGACGGCAAGCTTGCAAGAAAAAACAATCAGGTTACTAACCTGGGAAAACTTCTTGACCCTCTTGCAGATAAAATGCTTACAACAGCAGCACTTTTAGGTTTCATGAAATTCGGTCTTTGCAACATATGGGTGCTGATGATTGTGCTTACACGTGAATTTACAGTTACAGGTATAAGAATGATTGCAACTGTGCAGAATGTTGTTATCCCTGCAAATATCTGGGGTAAAATAAAAACTGCAACACAGATGACATTTTCAATTGTTATTATGCTTATTGCAGAACTTATTGCAGATTTTCACTTTATGCCCTACCAGTATTTTATCACCGCTTCCAACATTGCAATGTGGATAATTGCCGCTTTCACATTTATTTCAGGTGCAATTTATGTTGTTCAGGCAGTAAAAGTTATAGATTTTTCAAAATAAGTAGTGAAATTTTCAGAAGAATATGATATAATAATACTAATAAGTTAATTTAAATGCGTTTATCGGGAGAAGTAACTGATAAGAGAACACAAAGAGAGGGCATCATTGGTGGGAAATGCCTTGTTTTCCTCAGCGAAATGCACCCGTCAGCACGGAATGGGAAAGGTCTGAAGACCGAGTATCGTTCTGCGGATACCCCGTTATCGGTTTATGAGTTATAAACAGGAGTGGAACCGCGATTATTCGCCTCCGTTGTCTTCGGGCAACGGAGGTTTTCTTATACATAAGGAGGCGAAACGTATGTTTAAACAGATAAGGGAAGATATTGAATGCGTAAAAAAGCGTGACCCTGCAGCCCGTTCAGCTGTTGAAATACTTCTTTTGTATCCGGGTTTAAAAGCAATAAGGGCACACAGACTGGCATATAAGTTATACCACAAAAAATTATATTTCCTTGCAAGATATGTTTCACAGCGTGCAGCAAGGAAAACGGGAATTGAAATCCATCCTGCTGCAAAAATCGGCAAAAGATTTTTCATAGACCACGGCACAGGCGTTGTTATCGGTGAAACAACGGAAATCGGCGATGATGTTATTGTGTATCAGGGAGTAACCCTTGGCGGTACAGGTAAAGATACAGGTAAACGTCATCCTACAATCGGAAACCACGTGCTTATCGGTTCAGGTGCAAAAGTTTTAGGGCCGCTTACAATAGGCAGCAATACAAACATTGCTTCCGGCGCAGTTGTGCTTGATGATATTCCTGAAAACAGCACGGCTGTGGGCGTGCCTGCAAGGGTTGTGAAATTAAACGGTAACAGGGTTGACACTCTTGACCAGATTCACATACCTGACCCCGTTGCACAGGAATTGAACAGACTTGAAGAAGAAATTAAAAAATTAAAAAAACAAATAGAAGAAAAGTAATGAGAGGAAACGAGTATGAAAATTTTCAACACACTTACAAGACAGAAAGATGAATTCAAGCCTATCACAGAAGGCGAAGTTAAAATGTATGCCTGCGGACCTACGGTTTACAACTTTATTCACATCGGTAATGCAAGACCTCTTTGCGTTTTTGATGTAGTGCGCAGATATTTTGAATACAGAGGCTATAAAGTGAACTTTGTTCAGAACTTTACGGATATTGATGATAAAATTATCAAACGTGCCAACGAAGAAAGCTCTGATTATAAAACAGTCAGCGAAAAATATATTGAAGAATTCTGGACTGATGTAAAAGGAATGAACATCAGAGAAGCTACAACTCACCCGAAAGCTACAGAAAATATTGATGAAATTATAAACATCATAAAAACTCTTGAAGATAAAGGCTTTGCTTATGCAGTTGACGGAGACGTGTATTTCAGCACGAAGAAATTCTCCGAATACGGTAAACTTTCACATCAGCCTCTTGAAGACCTTGAAGCAGGTGCAAGAATCAGTATCGGTGAACTGAAAAAAGAGCCGATGGACTTTGCTTTGTGGAAAAACGCAAAACCGGGCGAGCCTTATTGGGAATCACCCTGGGGTAACGGCAGACCGGGTTGGCATATTGAATGTTCTGCAATGGTACACAGGTATCTCGGTGATACTATTGATATCCATTGCGGCGGTCAGGACCTTATTTTCCCCCACCATGAAAATGAAATTGCACAGTCAGAATGCTGCAACGGAAAAACTTTTGCAAACTACTGGATGCACAACGGATATATCAATGTTGACAACGTGAAGATGTCAAAATCTCTCGGCAACTTCTTTACAGTACGTGATGTGGCAAACGAATACGGATATGAGCCTATCAGATTCCTTATGATTTCTTCATCTTACAGAAGTCCTATCAACTACAGCATCGATATCATCAACCAGTGCAAATCATCTCTCAACCGTCTTTACACCTGCCGCGACAGCCTTGATTTTGCTCTTGAAAATGCAACTGCTGATGCAAATGATACAGATAATGAGGTTCTTGAACTTCTTGCAAAACGCCGTGAGCAGTTTATTAATGCAATGGATGATGATTTCAACACAGCAGATGCAATTGCAGCAGTTTTCGATTTGGTAAGAGATATCAACACAAACGTAATTGAAAAGAATCCTTCAAAAGCACTTTGCGAAGGTGCAGCAAAACTCTTCGATGAACTTACAGATGTTCTCGGTCTTGTTTATAACAGAAAGAAAGAAAGTCTTGATGAAGAAGTTGAAGCACTGATTGCTGAACGTGCAGAAGCAAGAAAAAATAAAAATTGGGCAAGAGCTGATGAAATCCGCGATACACTCAAAGCCATGAACATTGTTCTTGAAGACACACCTCAGGGTGTTAAGTGGCATAAGGCATAATAATTAATTACGTTACTTTTCGGCAACTCCCCTTGCAAATTTCAAGGGGAGTTATACATATCTGATTATATTTTGATAGGTGGATAAAATTATGGACAAAAGACGCGATAAAAATAATTATTATCTTGATATTGCAGAAACGGTTGCAAAACGCTGCACATGCCTGAGAAGACATTACGGTGTTGTTATTGTTAAAAATGATGAGATAATTTCAACAGGGTATGTTGGTGCACCGAGAGGCAGAAAAAACTGCACCGATATGGGTGTATGCGTGCGTGAAAAGAACAACATTCCCCGCGGCGAAAGATATGAACTCTGCAGAAGTGTTCATGCGGAAGCAAATGCTATTATCAGTGCACCCAGGGATAAAATGCTGGGCAGCAGTCTGTACATGGTGGGAACAGATATTTCAGGTGAAAATTATGTTGAAAATGCAAACAGCTGTTCCATGTGCAAAAGACTTATTATAAACGCAGGGATTGAAAAAGTTTACATAAGAGATAACGAAAATGATTTCAGAGTCATTTCAGTTAAAGACTGGATTGAAAACGACGAGTCGCTGGATTGCCGGTTAGGTTATTAACACAAAAAAATCTCCCGTGGAATTTCCACGGGAGATTAATTATTTTGTCTGTAGGTTGCGGTATGGAATTAATCTATTGTAACTGTACCGTCCTCATCAACTGTGATTTTCATTCCGTCTTTTACGTAGTTAAGGAATTCTTCACCGAGGCAGTCAACAACGGGCATGGGAGAATCTGTCCATACTGCACCGAGAACTGCACCTGCTGCTGCAAGAGAGTCGATGTGTTCAGAGAAAAGCATACAAGCGGGATTTCTCTCAAGAACCTTTGCACAGTAAAGAACCATACCGCCTGTAGTTGAACCGATTGTCTGAGGAAGGCAAAGTGCCTTGCGTGCCATAGGTTTATTGTAAAGATCGGCGTTATTCTGGTCGCCGCATTTTGTTTCCTTATCCTTGTCTCCGATCAGAGGCATATCGCCGAACTGAAGAGCATTCTGGAATGAGGCAAGTGTGTTGAAACCGCCGTGGGAAACAAGAGCTTCTGCAGTACATTCGCCTGCTACAACAGGTCTGCCTTTAAACTGTTTCATTTTATTTTGCCTCCTTTGTGATTATATCAAGAATTTCATCGCTTCTGTAATAGCGGGATGTTGTGTATGTTCTCAATTTGTTTGAGTTTGTGATAACGGGCATTGACTTGCAAAGAGGATTATTCATATACATCAAAGGACAGATATAGCTGAGAACAACACCTGTTTCTTTGAGTTTTGCTGCATAAGGTGTTTTTTCAAATTCTTCAATAACACCGGGAGCAGCAGTGAATACGGTGGGGATAGAAACTTTTTTAAGACCGTTCTTTTTAAGACCTTCAGCTACATTGTCAGTCCACTCGATGAGCTGTGCGTGTGAAAGGTGGGGGCAACCAACGAAGCAAAGTTTAGGTGTTGCTTCTTTGTCTTTCCACATAACGGGGTAGTTTGCCTGAACTCTTTCAAGCTCAGCATCGTCTATAACGTAAACCTGTGCATTTTCAGCAATAAGGTTTTCGCCCATTTCAACTGCTTCGGGAGTAAGGTTTTCAATGTGATAGAGACCTACAGCACCGTTTGATGCAGTTGCTGCACCGAAATCTTTAAGGTATGCTTTTGTATCGCCGTCAAGCTCTGTGCCGATCCATTTATCAAGACCTTTTACGAAAGGTACATCTTCCATAACCTTCATACCGATTGCAGAGCCGAGAATCTGTGCTTCGGGTTTCTTTGTTGTTTTAACTTCAACAATCCATGTAGCTTTTCTGCCTTCGTCTGTGAGGAGGCCGAAATAAGGTACCTTACCTACGATTGAACCGAAGAGTTCAATGATACCTGAGTTACGGTTACATCTTGCACCGAGGACTGAGTTTGCATAAACAACGGCTGATGATTCTGCCCAAGAAAGAACTTCGTTTTTATTGGGGATGTTACCTACTTCGTCCATGTAGCATGTACATGTGTAAGATTTGTCATCAAGAAGTCCCATTTCAGCAAGCTGCTTGTCGTAACTGTCCTGCATTGAATACATGAACTTGTTGAAAATAACTTTCTGAAGGAAGTTTGCAGGAACATTAGGATCAAGGGGCTTGGGGTCTACAGAGAACTTCTGTTTTGAAAGAGCACCGCCCTCAATAAGCTGATCCATGAGGCTGTAAACAGGCTTCATAACTTTAAGTCCGAAGCTTGTAACGAGATGTCCCTTTTCACTGTTGACAGGAACCATCTTTGTTGCGCCGAAAGCATCGCCGTAGAGCACAAGAGTTTTCATTACTTTTGCCATTGTTTCGCCCTGTGAGCCATTGAGTATGGCTTCTTCTTCAGGGGTCAATGTCATGTTGTATTTCATAGCGTATCTCCCTTTCGCTTTAATATTTTACCATAATATAGTACACCAAAAAAATATGTTTGTCAAATAAATATCAAACATTTCTCCGCCAATGGAAAAGGTACTGCTGAGCGATACCGATTTCGGGGTAGGCACAGGCAGGAATTCCGTCGGGATAAAGCTCGCTCATAATCCTTTTTACCCACACGTCAACGGGGAAAGCTTCTGCTTTTTTAAAGCCGTATAAAAGGCAACATTCCGCAACCTTCGGGCCTACACCTTTTATCTTAATCAATTCGCTTCTTCCGAAAGAAATATCGCTGTTATAAATTGCATCAAAATCAATCTCTTTTTCTGCCACTTTTTTCGCTGCATCAAGAATGTATTTTGCTCTGAAACCTGAACGTAAGGGTGCTAAATCTTCGATGGTAAGAGAAGCAATTTTTTCAGCAGAAGGAAAAGAAAAAAATCCGTCACCCAAATCATCGCCGAAATTTTCGCAAAGTCTTTCTATAATTCCTTTAATGCGGGGGATGTTATTGTTCTGCGAAATTATAAAGGAGCAAAGTGCTTCCCAGGGTTCCTGATTAAGCACGCGTATTCCGTAATATTTTTCAGTTGCTTCGGTAAGATAAGGGTCATTTTTAAAGCGGTTTAAAATTTCTGTGTAATTTCTTTCGAGGTCAAAATAATTTTTCCACAGATTTTCAAAATCTTCTTCAGTTGTATCGTAAAAAAGAAGATTGTTTTCATCAATCTGCCTGACGGAAATTTTTTTGCCGCAAACAACTGCCTGCCAGACATCGTTTTCTTTTTTCCATCTGAAAGACTGACCGCAGTCGAGAGTATAGTCAAGATTTACGCATCCGTCAGTGAAAACGGACAGGTTGTTATTCTCTTTCATAATCTTCATTTTCATCACCTGACTTTTATTTTATCATAAAGCTTTTTTGCAGGCAATATCAATTGACTTTTTTTATTGGGTTTGTTAGAATGAAATCGAAAAGAATACCTGAAAGGCGGTCGGAAAATGGTTAGAAAAATCTTTCTGATTCTGTTGTGTATGATTATGTTGATACCCGTTATGACATCATGCTCATCTGCAGATACTGTGAGAATAGGAACCCTTACGGTAGACAAAAATGCAGAGAGTATTTCTTTGCTGAACAGCGGAATTACAAATCTTAAAAAACTGAAAAAACTTACCAATCTGAAAAAGCTTGATATGGCAGGTTCACAGGTAGAAAGTCTTGAGGGTATAGAAAATCTGCCCTTGCTTGAGGAAGTAATTCTTGCCGGTTCATCTGTTAAGAGAATTGATGAGCTTTCAACTCTGGAAAAACTTAAATCAGTTTCAATGATGCAGACGGAAATCAGCGATATTTCCGCTCTTGCAGGAAGCCGGGTGGAAAAACTTATAATTTCCGATAACGAAAGAATTACTGATATTTCAGCAACGGGCAAAATGAAAAATCTGAAAACGCTTGAAATTGTGAATTCTCCGCGTATTCTTGATTTTTCGGTAATTGCCGGAGCAGAAAAACTTGAAACACTTAAGATTTCAGATTCAGGTTTATTTAACATTGATTTTCTGAAAGAACTTAATCTTCTTACTTCGCTTGAACTCAAAGCAAGGGGAATCAGAAATCCCGAACCGTTAAAAGAACTTAAAAATCTTAAATCATTTTCTTTTACGGGAAGCGGTATTTTTTCTGACCTGAAAATAATAAAGGAACTGGAAGGTCTTGAAGAACTCAGACTTAATGAATGTCAGATTACAGATATTTCAAATATTTCCGGACTTACAAATCTTAAGATTATTGATCTTTCCTTCAATAGTATAGAAAAGACAGAACCGCTGAGAAATCTTACGGAAATTGAAGAACTTAATTTGTCATCCAATACGAAACTCAAAGATATTTCGTCGTTAGGCAAACTTACAAAGCTCAGAGTGCTTCATCTTGAGGGTTGTGCAGTTGAAGATATCTCTGTAGCGGAAAATTTTAAAAAGCTTGAGGAACTTTACATAAACAATAATAAAGTGAAATCTTTTCAGGCTGTAAAAAATCTTACTTTGCTGAAAAAGTTTTTTGCGGATAACTGTGGCGTCAGTGATATATCATCTCTTGCGAAACTTGAAAAGCTTACTCACCTGCAGCTTGTGAATAATGCAATTGAAGATATTTCACCTCTCAAGGGCAAAACTCACCTTGTTCAGCTGGGTCTCGGCAACAACAAGTTCAAAGATGTATCGCCTCTTGCAGATATGACTGACCTTGTCAATCTTGATATAAGTTATAATAAAAACATCAAAGACCTGCATTTTGCAGAAAAAATGACGAAGCTGTCTTTTCTGAACGCAGACAAGACTTCTGTTACCGAAGAAGATGTTGCACATATGCGTAATCATCTGCCCTCATGCACAATATCTTGTGAGACGTAATTTTTGTTAAAAATAAATTCAAAATAATGGCACAAAATAATAAACATTTGTTGAAAATGATATATGTTTATGGTACAATGAAAAATAATTATAAAAAAGGAGGTATTTTCTGATGAAAATGACCAAAAGAATCCTGAGTTCATTAATGGCTCTCGTTATGGTTTTCTCTGTTCTTACAGTGGGATTTACTGCAAATGCAGTAGACTCAAACGGAGTTTATCTTGACGAAATCGTTCTTGAACCTATTAAGCGTCCCGATGTAGACTTTTTCTGTACAACGGTTACAAGAGTTGCAAAAGGTGCAAACTCAATGGAACCCGGTAATCAGATTGTTAAGGCAACACCCTCAGGTGTTCCTGAACTTTCAGGTCCTTATGCAGCTCAGGCATACGCAGGCGAAGAACCTTCGGCCACAAAGGTTTATCTTCTTACAAAAACTGCAGGCATAACTCCCGAAAGTATTTCTATCAGATGTGACAATGAATCAGTTACATTCTCCCCCATAAAAATTGACTCAGCAACAGGTGCATACTGTTGCGAAATCACAGGCGGTACTGCTGAAGTAGGCTCAGCTCTTACTTTCACAGCCGACTACACTTGGACAGACGGTAACTCATATCAGGAAAAGTGCGTTTCATATGTTGAAAATATCGCAACAGGTGGCGCATATTCTTACATTGAAGTTGTTTATAAACCTTATATGGGTATGAGCTCATGGTATATCGGCTCAGCAAGTGCTTCAACACGTCTTCTCGGTCAGGGCGTTTATTATGAACAGCCTTCAGATTTCACAGCATCAGCAGAAGATCCCTTCAACACATATGGTGTTTATGACGTATCAACAGGTTCTTATATAGAAAACGTTGCAGGCGGTTATAACACTCATCTTTTCACTGATGATAAAAACCATCAGGAGACTATGGCTCCCCGAGTTGAAGTTGCTTATGAAAACTTTATAACAGGCACTCCTGTTGCTCATGTTTATGTTGACTCAGCAGCCACAAATACTCTTGCTGATATTAACCTCAGACTTGATGGTAACGTAGCAAATCTTTCAGACAGAAACAATGACAATCCCTATACAGCTCTTGATTCAGTATGGGTTATGTCAGGTAATGCTTCGTCAGATAATCTTGTAAATGATGCAGCGGCACAGGGCGTTCTCGGATATTACCCTGCAGAAAAATCAGATAAAGGTGTTAAAGAAAAGCTTGCAGGCGATAACGGTGAACAGGCTCGTTCAACTGTAACAGGTGCCGTAGGTCAGTTCGGAAACCTCTATACATATGGTTTTACAGGTAACGTTTCAGGTATTGCTGACGGCTCAAGCTATACAATCGTGAACAAATATTATTCTTTCTTCAGACCCAGTAATGCTTATGTTACTGCATCACCCGTTGTTCCTACACAAATGGTATTCCATGTTGTTGATAAAGGTGCTCTTGAAGAACTTCTTGATTATGTTATGAACAGTGACCCCGACACACCTCTCGTGCGTTCAACAAAGAAGGGTGATAACCCTCAGGCATGGTTCTACAAATCAGGTTTTGCAAAGTTCCAGGAGTCTTATGTAGCAGCTCTTCGTGTTTATAACAACCCCAAAGCAACACAGTCTGAAATTGATGCGGCAGCAAAATCACTTCAGACTATGTACAATGGTCTTACACTTAAAAATGCTGACTATACACAGTTGAATGCAGTTGTTGCGGAAGCAGAAGCTATTCTTGACAATAGTGAATATTACAATGAAAAAGATATTGCTCTCATTGAGCAGGCTCTTGATATGGTAGAGAAAAACTACAGTATTCTCTATCAGGGCGCAGTTGACACAATGGCTAAAAATATCAGAACAGCCATTGACAATGCTTCTATCCGCGGTGCTGATTATTCAGAAGTAACTGCACTTGTTAAAGAAGCAGAATCACTCCGTTCAACAGACTTTACGGCTGATTCATGGGCAGACCTTCAGACTGCAATCGGAAATGTAGTAGAAGGCAAAACATATGTGGAACAGGCTGAAGTTGATGCTATGGCACAGGCTATAAGAGAAGCTCTTGACAATCTTGTTTCAGTAGTTGCAGATTTCAGCGAACTTAAAGCAAAGGTTGCAGAAGCAAAAGCAATCGACCGTTCAATTTATCAGAATCCCGGAATTCTTGATACACCTCTTTTAAATGCAGAAGCAGCAATTTCAAGCCACGCAAGTGCTGCATGGAGCGAATCAAGACAAACAGAAGTAAATGCTCTTACAAACGCTCTTGCAAATGCAATTAAAGATCTTAAAATAAAACCGGCAGATAAAACTGCTCTTAAAGCTGCTATTGATGCAGAAGTTACCGGCAGCCGTGAATATTACGACCAGACACTTCTCGCAGAATACGAAGCTCTCGTAGCAGAAGGTACAGAAATGTACAACGATGCTACTCTTTCAATCAACGATCAGTCAGCAGTCAACATCAAAACGAATGAGATTACTACAAAGTATGCTCAGTTGATGGCATCATACGATGATACATGCAAACATGTTGCAGGTGAAGAAGTTAAAGAAAACGTGAAGAATGCTTCTTGTACAAGAGCCGGTTCATATGACTCCGTATTCTATTGTACAAAGTGTGGCGAAGAGATTTCACGTAAAATGGTAACTGTTGATGCACTCGGTCACACAGAGGGCGAACCTGTTGTTAAAAATCAGGTAGCTCCCACATGTACAAAAGAAGGTAAATACGATACATATATTTATTGTACGGTTTGTAACGTGGCAATGTCACGTGTAACAACTAAAATTCCCGCAACAGGCCACACACCCGGTGAAGAAGTTGTTGAAAATCAGAAAGATGCAGATTGCACAAACGACGGCGGATATGATACAGTAGTTTACTGTACAGTATGTGATGGTGAAGTTTCTCGCGAAACAACAGTTATCGAAGCACTTGGCCATACAGAAGCAGAAGCGGTAGAAGAAAACAGAGTGGAAGCAACTCCTGATGCAAACGGCTCATACGATATGGTAGTTTACTGTACAGTATGTGGTGCTGAAGTTTCAAGAGAATCATTTGTAATCGAAGCTCTCGGTCACACAGCAGGCGAAGCAGTGGAAGAAAACAGAGTTGAAGCAACATGTACAGAAGCCGGTTCATATGACATGGTAGTTTACTGTACTTGCTGTACTCCCGCAGTTGAACTTTCACGCGATACATATGAAATCGAAGCACTCGGTCATACAGACGG
>JAGBHV010000095.1 GCA_017935325.1 Clostridia bacterium | reverse complement strand
AGTAACACTTGCAGACGGAACAGTTTACGAATACGCAGTAATCTTTGACCTTGGTCTTTGATTCTTAAAACAAGGAACTTAAACTTAATATTTAATTCCTGAAAAAAGGGCGGTTGTCACATGACAATCGCCCTGATTTTTGTTGCTGAAAACAAACCTCCCTGAACAGTTAATTATGTTCAAGGAAGTTATTATGTGTTATTCTTATTTTTTATCTTTGTTAATTGCGAGAAGTATTATTGAAAAAAGTATACATCCGATTGCAAAGAATGAAGTAACAGATGGCCTTTCATTGAAAAAAAGAAAACCTACTATCGTCGCAGCGACCGGTTCAACAGATGCGATTATAGATGCTTTTGCGGGAGTTAATTTTGTTAAACCGTATGTATAGAAAATGTACGGAAGAACTGTGCTGATAATTGCAAAAAGAACAAAGAATGCAAAATCTTTATTGCTTGCAAACATGCTTTCTGCAAGAGTGTTCCATTCAGTAAGAGGAATAAGGCAAATAAGAGCAACAAGGAAAGTATAAAAGATTATCGTCAAAGAATTATATCCTTTATTCAGCGCAATTCTCGAAAAAATTGAATAAAGTGCGTAGCCCAGACCTGCACCGAGACCGACTAAAATTCCTTCTTTTGAAATCAGAGGTCTTTCGCCGATTATTCCGCTGACTAAAGTACATCCCAGCATCGCAAGCAGAAGTGCGCTGATTTTCTGGACAGTTATCTTTTCTTTAAATACTATTGCAGAAATTATCATCACCATCGCAGGTGCCGTGTAAAGAAGTACCGCTGCAACAGAAAGAGAAGTCATATTCATGCATCTGAAATAGCAGTAATTAAAAAATACAATACTGCAAAGACCTGTGCCGATAAAACACCATATATCCCGAAGTCTGATTTTCAGTAAATCTCTTTTGAAAATCAAAAGGATCAAAAAAAGAATTACAACCGTCAGAGATGTTCTGGCGGATACAATCTGCATTGATGTCAGATTTTCGGAAAACCGCCTTATGAAAATACCTATACATCCCCACAGCATTCCGGCCAGAGTGACAAAAACCGTTCCGGTAAAATTCTGAAGACTTTTATTTTTCATTAATAAATCACCTTGTAAATGATACCACCGTAAAGTTTGGGTGTCAATGTGAGATTTGTAAAAATTAAGTAAAAAGTTTCAAATAATTTTACACATATTCAAATATTTACTGCATTATTATCATTGACGAAAACCTACATTTCATTTATAATAATTAGCATAGTGGATTGAAAGGTTTAGGAATACAGATATGGAAAACGTATTATTTGATGTAATGCCCGTTGTGGCACTCAGGGGATTAGTTATTTTTCCCGAAGAAAAACTGCATTTCGAAGTCGGCAGAAAAAAATCTATTGCAGCATTGAAGGCTGCAATGGCAAACGGCCGTGAAATATTTCTCGTTGCACAGAAGAGTGTTTCGATTGAAGAGCCTATGCCTTCTGACCTTCTGAAAATCGGCGTTGTAGCATCTGTTCAGCAGGTAACTAAAATTCCGAACAGCGAAAATGTAAGGGTAACTGTAAACGGAATGTACAGAGCTGAAATTGCAGAGATGATTTCAGTAAAGCCTTACCTTGAAGCATCTGTCAGATTGACAAGAAGCCATAGAATAAAAGAAGACGAAAAGAATTATGTAAATGCGCTTATGCGTCAGCTTAAGGATATTTTTGAAGAATATGCTCAGGTTGCACCGCGCCTTGCACCGGATGTTCTGCTTGGCGTGATTGACGAAAAAAATCCCGGCAGACTTGCTGATTATATTGCAGGAAATATAATGATTGAATATGAGCAGAGATATGAGATTTTAAAAGAACTCAATATCGCAAACAGACTTCTTAAATGCTGCACAATGCTCAAAAGTGAAATTGAACTTTTTAATCTTGAAGAAAAAATCCAGTCAGTTGTTCAGGAAAGAATTGATAAAAACCAGAAAGAATATTTTCTTCGTGAACAGATGAAAGCCATTTCAGAAGAACTGGGCGAAGGCAAAACGGTTGAAGACGAAATTCTGTCTTTCCGCGACAGAATCAAAGCAATAGGTCTTGAAGAAGTGCATGAGAAAAAGCTTCTTGATGAATGCTCAAGACTTGAAAAAATGTCACCGTCTTCTCCTGAAGCAACAGTTTCACGCTCATATCTTATGACAGTTTTAAATATGCCGTGGAACATCAGAACTGAAGATAAACTTGATTTGAAAAATGCACAGAAAGTTCTTGATCGCGACCATTACGGCCTTGAAAAAGTTAAAACAAGAATTGTGGAAATGCTCGCTGTCAGAAAATTAAATCCCGATATAAACGGACAGATTATCTGCCTTGTCGGACCTCCCGGTGTGGGTAAAACTTCAATTGCTCGTTCAATTGCAGAAGCTATCGGCAGAAAGTACGTAAGAATTTCTCTGGGCGGTGTTCATGATGAGGCTGAAATCCGCGGTCACAGAAAAACTTATATCGGCTCAATGCCCGGCAGAATTATGGCGGCTATGGAGCAGGCAAAAAGTTCAAATCCCCTTATGCTTCTTGATGAAGTAGATAAATTAGGCTCTGATTATAAAGGTGACCCTTCATCTGCACTTCTTGAAGTGCTTGATGCTGAACAGAACTTTGCTTTTTGCGACCATTACCTTGAAGTGCCTTTTGATTTGAGCAAAGTTTTGTTTATAACAACTGCGAATGATAAATATTCTATTCCTGCCCCCTTACTTGACAGAATGGAAATTATTGAACTCGGCAGTTACACACATGAAGAAAAATTCAACATCGCAAAGAAACATCTTCTTCCCAAACAGAGAAAAGAGCACGGCATTGCTGCGAATCTTCTGAGAATAACAGATAATGCTTTGCATGAAATTATTGACGGTTACACACGTGAAGCAGGTGTCAGACGTCTTGAAAAACAGATTGCTGCAATTTGCAGAAAAACTGCGTTTAAGCTTGACGAAGAACAGAAACGCGTTACTGTTAAACCGCAGGACCTTGAAGAAATGTTAGGTTCAAGAAAATACAAGGAAGAAAAGCTTGCCGGCAAAGATGAAATCGGTGTTGTAAACGGTCTTGCATGGACAAGCGTAGGCGGCGAAATGCTCCAGGTTGAAGTGGCTGTGCTTGAAGGCAAAGGCGAAATTAAACTTACAGGTTCACTCGGCGATGTTATGAAAGAATCTGCATCTGCCGCTGTAAGCTTTATACGTTCAAAAGCAAAAGAATATGAAATAGAAGAAGATTTCTATAAAACAAAAGATATTCATCTTCATTTCCCGGCAGGTGCTGTACCCAAAGACGGACCTTCTGCAGGCGTGACTATCGCAACAGCATTGCTTTCTGTTTTAAGTAACACTCCCGTAAAAGGTGACGTTGCTATGACAGGTGAAATTTCACTGCGCGGTAAAGTGCTTCCCATCGGAGGATTAAGAGAAAAAACTATGGCAGCTTACCGTCATGGAATTAAAACAGTAATTATCCCCGAGGAAAATAAATCGGACCTTGATGAAGTAGAAAATGTAGTTAAAGATAATATCCGTTTTGTTCTTGCGAATAATCTTGAAACTGTTTTTGAAAATGCACTTTGCGAAAAGAAAGCGGAAACGAAAGTTACAAAAGAAAAAAACGAAAGAAAAATTATAAGTGATACCACAATAACATCAAGGAGGAGAAGTAATGCTTAAGTTTGAAAAATCTGATTATGCAGCGTCATACGGTACTTTTAAACAGTTGCCGCCCTCAACAAAAGCAGAAATTGCTTTTGCAGGACGTTCAAATGTGGGCAAAAGTTCTCTCCTTAATAAAATTCTCAACAGAAAAGGTTTAGCAAGAGTCAGCTCTGTACCCGGAAAAACCGTAACAATAAATTTTTACACCGTTGATGATATTTACTTTACTGATTTGCCCGGTTACGGTTATGCAAAAGTTTCTGATAACGAGAAAAAGCGTTGGGCAGACCTTATGGAAGGATATTTCGGCTCTGACAGAAATATTAAACTTGTGGTGGTTCTTACCGATATGAGAAGAAGCATCACAAAAGATGACGTTAACATGATTGAATATCTTGCTCATAACAATTATAAATTTGCAGTTGTTATGACAAAAAGTGATAAACTCAACAAAACAGAATACGCAAAACGCGTAGAAGAAATCAAAACAGAGCTTGAAGGCTTTGACCCCGTAGCAGTTATTCCGTTTTCATCTCTTAACGGTGATGGCAGGGATGAGCTGAGGAAAGTAATTGATGAATCAATCAGTTGAAAACCCCGAAAGGATTGATAAAAATGTTTATTTCAGAAAGTCTGGGTGTCAATGAAAAAGGACACCTTACCTTCGGCAATCATGACACAGTAGAGCTTGCTGGAAAATATAAAACTCCCGTTTACATTATGGACGAGGTTCTTATAAGAAAGAATTGCCGTAAATTTGTTGATTCAATGAACAAAAATTACGGCGGTAACGGCAGAGTTATTTATGCATCAAAAGCATTCTCATGCAAAGCAATGTATAAAATTATAAATGAAGAAAACATGGGAATCGACGTTGTATCAGGCGGCGAAATTTATACTGCCTTGCAGGCAGGCTTCCCTATGGAAAAAGCATATTTTCACGGCAGCAATAAATCATATGATGAGCTTGTTTTTGCAGTGAACAGCGGTGTAGGCAGAATTATGGTTGATAATCTGTATGAGCTTGAACTGCTTGATAATATTTCAAAAGAGCTTGATAAAGAAATCAATGTGATTGTAAGGGTAAAGCCGGGAATTGAAGCAGAAACACATTCATTTATCATGACCGGCCAAACAGATTCGAAATTCGGACTTGACCTTGGTACAGGCGATGCAATGAAGGCGATAAAAACTGCCCTTGATTCAGAAAAAATAAATCTCAAAGGTATCCATTGCCATATCGGTTCACAGATTTTTGCCGTTGAATCCTTTATGCACGCGGCAAAAGTTATGGTCGGAATCATGAAAGATATCAAGGATGAAACGGGCTATGAAGTTGAAGAGCTTGATATCGGCGGCGGTTTCGGCGTAAGATATGCAGAGGAACATACTCCTGCTGATTTCAGCGAGTATATGAAAAAAGTGTCAGCTGTAATCAAAAAGGAATGTGAAGATAAGAATTTGAAAATTCCTTTTGTTATTATTGAACCGGGCAGGTCAATTGTGGCTGAAGCAGGCATTACGCTTTACACTGTCGGAGCAATCAAAACAATTCCCGAATGCAGAACTTATGTATCTGTTGACGGCGGTATGTGCGATAATCCCAGATATATTCTTTATCAGTCAAAATATACTGCAGTCATTGCAAATAAAGCAAAGGAAAAAGCAGACTTTCTTGCTACAATTGCAGGCAGATGCTGTGAAAGCGGCGATATGATTCAGGAACACACATATATCCAGACTCCTGAAGCCGGTGATATTATGGCAGTCCTTTCAACAGGCGCTTATAACTATTCAATGTCTTCAAACTACAACAGAAATCCCCGTCCCGCAGTTGTAATGCTGAACGGCGACGAGGAAAGAATCGTAGTCAAAGCAGAAACTTATGAAGATTTAATCAGAAATGATATGTAAATAATTTGCATGTTTAATGTGAATGACGCAAATAAAATGCTCCCCTTGAAAGCAAGGGGAGCTGTCATTTTTAGTTGAGAATTAGTCAAAAAGGGGAGTTGAGAAATATCTCTCTGCGGTATCGGGAAGGACTGTGATGACAGTTTTTCCTTTGCCTAATTTTTTTGCAAGCTTAAGTGCTGCGGCTACGTTTGTGCCTGACGAAATACCGCACATAAGTCCTTCCTTACTTGCTAAATCCTTTGCTGTCTGAATTGCTTCCTCGTCAGTTACGATATAGATATCATCATAAACCTTCTGGTTAAGGTTGTCAGGAATAAGTCCGTCGCCGATACCCATCTGAAGATGTGTGCCGATGTTACCGCCTGCTAAAATTGCAGCGTTTTCAGGTTCAACCGCCCAGATTGTTATGTCGGGATAGTTTGTTTTGAGTACTTCGCCGATTCCTGATATTGTACCGCCTGTACCTACACCTGAGCAGAATCCGTGAATAGGCTCTGCAACCTGCTCCATAATTTCAAGTGCTGTGTGATATCTGTGAACTGCAGGGTTTGCAGGGTTCGAGAACTGCTGCGGAACAAAAACGCGGGGGTCTTCTTCAGCCATTCTCATAGCTTCTTTAAGGCAGTTTTCAATACATTCGCCGATATTGCCGTCATCGTGAATAAGCTTTACTTCTGCGCCGTAATGTTCTACTAACATTCTTCTTTCTTCACTTACGCTGTCAGGCATAATAATTACTGTTTTATATCCTCTTACCGCACCTACAAGTGCAAGACCGATGCCCTGGTTTCCGCTTGTAGGTTCAACAATAATTGTGTCTTTAGTTATAAGACCGTCTTTTTCGCCCTGCTTTATCATATTATAAGCAGTTCTTGTTTTTATTGAACCGCCGACGTTAAGTCCTTCGTATTTTACAAGCACCTGTGCGCTGTCATCATCTACCATATTATTAAGTCGTATGATAGGAGTGCTGCCCATCGCTTCAAGAACATTGTTGTAAATCATTAAATCATTCCTTACATAATCGTATAAAGTTAATTTTACTCTGTTCAGAAAAATTGTCAAGTCTTTTTTGCTTTTATTTTATAAGTGTGTTATTATATTATAGTATAGCGAGGTGTTATGTGTGAATTATTTTCTTTGTTCTGTCTGCGGGCAGAAGCTTACTGAAAGTGAAAAAGGTGCAGTATGCCCAAAAGGACATTCATTCGACAAAGCAAAAAGCGGTTATATAAATCTGCTTCCCAATAATCTGCCAAAAGGGAATCACGGTGATAATAAGCTTATGGTAAAAGCAAGGCATGATTTTCTTGAAAAAGGTTATTATGAACCTTTGAGAAAAGAGCTTTGCCGTGTTATCAAAAAATATGCTCCCGAAAAAGCTGTGATTCTTGATGCAGGTTGCGGTGAAGGCTTTTACACAAAAGGTGTTTTCGATTATCTCGAGGAAGCAGAAATGCTGGCTCTCGATATCTCAAAAGATGCTATGAAAATTACTGCAAAAAGAGACAAGCGGATAAAATGTGCGGCAGCAAGTGTTTTTCATCTGCCTGTTGAAAGTGAAAGCGTTGATATCTGTTATTCTGTGTTTTCACCTTTATGCGAAAGTGAGTTTGAAAGGGTTATCAAGAAAAACGGGTATTTTATTTATGTGATTCCTGCAGAAAATCATTTGTGGAGTCTGAAAAAAGCAGTTTATAATGAGCCTTACAAAAATTCAGTCAAACCATATGAAATGGAAAATTTCAGTTTTGTTGAAAAAATAAATGTGGACGGCATTATGCAAATGGAAAATGAAAACGATGTGCTGAATCTGTTTATGATGACGCCGTATTATTACAAAACATCAGAAGAAGATACTAAAAAGCTGATGTCATCTCCGCCTGAGGAAATTGAATATTCTTTTGAAATACTTGTTTTCAGAAAGTGAATTATAATTTGAATGCAAAGTGCATAGTGCAGAGTGCAAAATTGCGGGTGGGCAAAGCCCACACCCAAACATAATAGCGTCGCAGACCCGAAACTCTGCATTTTGCATTCTGCACTAAATTATAATTTATATGGTTGTTTAAAATCAATATCGTAGGGAACGGCGGTTTCCGACGTTCCACAAATATGCACGTGAATTAACGGTTTGTCGTCAAGCGCCAAACCCTACAATGTTAAAATCGATGGATATAATCGGCGAAGCCCCGAAATTCTGCATTTTGCATTCTGCACTAAATTATAATTTATTGTGCAATTAAAACTGAGCAACGCCTCCCTTGCCTAAAGGGAGGTGGATTTTTTGTGCTTGCACAAAAAAGACGGAGGGATATTATTACATTGATTTCATTAAACTTTTTTGCAATATCCCCCAGT
>JAGBHV010000094.1 GCA_017935325.1 Clostridia bacterium | reverse complement strand
GGAAATAAAGAAGGAATAGCACGATATATAAGAGAGCAAGAGTATGAAGATCAAATAAATGATCAACTAACATTAAAGGAGTACGTTGATCCATTTAAGGATTAACGCACCCCTTTGCGGTTGGTAGCTTTAGCTTCTTGCTTACCCCTTTAGGGGTAAGCCAGTATTTTGCCCTTTTAGGACTGTTATAAAACCACCGGCTCAGCCGGTGTGATATTTATTTGATTGATTTAATATTTTTCAAACATATTACCAAGTTTTTTTGCCGCCTGTGACATATCTTTAAGCCCTTCATAAACATTGTTTTCATCGAAGTCTTTTAAATATGTTCCGCATTCAAGGGTGAAGTAACCCTTGTAGTCACTTTCTTTCAGTGCTTTCACAATAGGCCCAAATTCTATGTTCATTGAAAACGGGATCTGATGAGAGTCATGCCATTTGTCGTTATCGTGAATATGTAAAGCCTGAAGTCTTGAGCCTAAAGCTTTTATCATTTCTACAGAATTTGTTCCAACGCCCTTCATTTCTGCGTGACCGATGTCAAGGCAAGCCACAAAGAAATCGTCATTCACCGCATCAAGGTGAGCGTTGAAACTTTCGGGTGTAGCACAGGCTGCAAAACAGGATTGGTCTTTTTCATCGTCCCAATTCCACATATTTTCTGTCGCAATTTTCACATTGTGTTCTTTTGCAAAGGAAAGAAGTTCAAAATACATCTCTGCGTTTTCTTCTGCATTTTTGTTATTGTCAGGATGAATTACGCAGATTTTTCCGCCTGCTTCCGCAGTACATTCAATAGCTCTCTTGTAGTGGTCGCGTATTTCCTTACAAACGGTGGGGAAAGGTGCGTGCGATTGGTTGCAATGTATTCCGTTATCAAGTCCCACTTGCTTTAATCTTCTTGCGAATGCAAGATAATTGTTACCTGCTAACGGATGGTCGTTATCAAGAAGTTTTTTCGTTCTCCAATCGTACTTGCACATATCAAACATAGAAAAATCCCATGCATCAAAACCTGCTTTCGCCAGAAGTTCAAGTGTCTTTTCTTCGCCTATATATCCGGCTGCACAATCTATTGATGTTGATGTTTTCATGTCAATCACCTCTGACTGAATTATAACATCGATACATCCAAAGTGCAACCTTGAAATATAACAGAACATATGGTAAAATTAATCGGATATGTTTAAGGAGGCCGTTTTATGCGATCAATTATTTCACTTGTTCAGGCACTTTTGTTTATTGTATCATCTTTTGCAGTGCCTGATTCTAATTTCAAAGTATGGGTTGACAGAGCTGCAATGGAAATGTCGTCAACTGCAGATTTTGGTTTCGAAAGCATGGACGCAAAAGAATACTATGTAACAGAAGATGAAAAACAGCTTTGTCGCACATGGTTCAATGAAAACATTCTTACAGAAGAAAATCCTGCATATACTTTCTCTGTAGGGAATAAGGATTTCAGAAGAAATATTGACGATTGGACTTTTGCTTTTGGTGAGGAAAGTGAAGTCGGTGCAGTTTACCGTGGCGGTAAAACTACATATATCACAATTTCTCATAATAAGAGCAATATTGTTGCAACAGTTGAAGCCACAATTTACGAAGATAAAGCATCCTGTGACTGGACCGTATATGTTAAAAATAACGGTGAAGAAAATTCTCCCGTGATTTCAGAATTCTACGGTGCAGACTGTGTAATCCCCACAGGCAAAGATGTTGATGTATATTTCAGCAAAGGTTCTTTTGCAGAGCCGGATGATTTTGAAACCTTCAAATCAGAACTTGCTTTAATTCCTGTGGTGTTCACAGCAAACGGCGGCAGAACAGAATCTTATCTGCCTTATTTCAACATTAACGGCGAAGACGGTAGTGCGGTGCTTGCTGTAGGTTGGACAGGTGAATGGTATACTTCACTTTCTGAAACTTTCAAAGGCGTGAAGATTAAGACAAAGCAGAAGAATCTCAAAGGTTATCTTGAACCTGCAGAAGAAGTGCGTTCACCTCTTGTTTCCCTTACTTTCTACAATTCAGACAATGCACTCAAAGGTTTCAACAGCTTCAGAAACTTTACTGTGGACTGTGTTTATCCTGAAAACACAAAGCAGGTTGTAACAACAGGTATCGGAGTTGAAGTAGCAGGCACGACAGAAGAACAGGTTATTCAGAATGTTAAGAATATTCCCGAGGAATGGACTCATTCACTTGACTATGCCTGGGTAGATGCAGGATGGTATCCGTTGAGAAACAACTGGTCAGACAGTGTGGGTAACTGGTACGCAGACCCTGCAAGATTCCCCGATGGTCTCGGAGAAATCTCAAAACAGCTTGAAGAAAGAGGAATGGGACTTCTTCTCTGGTATGAAATTGAGCGTTGTTGCAAAGATACAGCAATTTACAATGAGTGTATAAAACATGACGGTTGGCTTATTATAAACCCTGATAATGACGAAGCGAATGTTGTAAACTTTGCAAATGAAGAATGTTTTGAATATATTACAGAATATATGATTGAATCTTTGCGTTATAACGGAGTAAGCTGCCTGAGAATGGACAGTAACTTTACTCCGCTTCCCCGTTGGCAACAGGCAGATGAACAATGGGAAGACGGAAGAACAGGTATAACAGAAAATCACCATGTAACAAATTTCTATCGATTCTATGATACACTGCTTGAAGAAATTCCCGGTCTGAGAATCGATAACTGTGCATCAGGCGGTAAACGTCTTGATATAGAAATGTCAAGAAGGTCAACTCCACTCTGGAGAAGCGACTATAACTGTATGGACGGCGAAGGTAATTCAAATCCCGGTATTCTGCAGGCAACTCAGTCGCAGACTTACGGTATCTCTTTCTGGTATCCCTATAACGGCACTTGTGCTTACAAAACAGGGGAATATGCCGACAGAACAAATATCATTTCAAGCTCGCAGCACCTTGATTATTTTGATATAAGAAAGCATATGGTAGGCAATTACTATCCTCTTACTTACGGCGGACTTGATGTTGAAAAATACCTTGCGATGCAGTTTGATACAGATGCACAAGAGGGTATGGCACTTATTTACAAGAGAGAAAATGTAACAGATAATACATATCATCTTGTTCTCAACGGCCTTGAAAGCGATACTCTCTATGAAGTTTATGATTATGATTTCCCTGAAGCAAAACAGCAGAAAACAGGTAAACAGTTAATGACAGAGGGTATAACTCTTACAATCAATGACACACCTAAAGCTGTAATCGTGCTTTACAACGCAGTAAAATAAATTAAATGTAAAAGCGGGCTGCTTTATTTTCAAAGCAGCCTGCATATACTGAAAAACAGCTTTATAAATAATTTTGAAAAACTTCCACGTAAACTATTGACAATTTGAAACTATTATAGTAGAATATTAGGGCAGTCAAAAAAGACTTGGGCCATTAGCTCAGTTGGTTAGAGCAACCGGCTCATAACCGGTTGGTCCGGGGTTCGAGTCCCTGATGGCCCACCAATTTGATATAGGGGTATAGCTCAGTTGGTAGAGCAGCGGTCTCCAAAACCGCGTGCCGAGGGTTCAAGTCCTTCTGCCCCTGCCAACAAAAAGTCCGGAAATCCTTGATATATAAGGGTTTGCGGGCTTTTTTTGTCAAAAATTATTTTTTCTAAAATAGCACTTTACCGCAAAATATCGC